>CAYHFJ010000155.1:0-8096 GCA_964355885.1 uncultured Flavobacteriales bacterium | reverse complement strand
ATTCAAAATCCCATACACCTTTATTATTGGTTGAATGTAAGGCACCTGAAATTCCGGTAAGCCAAAGTGTTTTTGACCAAGCAGCAAGGTACAATTTAACTCTCGGGGCTCTTTATTTTGTGTTGACCAATGGTTTAGTTACCTATTGTTGTAAAATGGACCATCAGAACGAACGCTATGAATTTCTGGAGGAACTTCCATTCTACGAAAATTTGTAGAGATTCTCCTCTATTTTCAAATTCCTCAATATTTTGAAGCTCAGTTTGTGATGAGGAAATAACTAATTACCTTGTGCTGTGTTATCATTTCCCTAACTCATTACAGATCATGAAAAAATTGAAAGTCCTGATAATATCGGGTCTAATAATAACTTGTATTCCTTTCTCCGGTTTTGGAGCAGATCCTTTGAAGAGTTCTGCCAAACCTTCAACAAGCTCTCAACAGTCTGACTCTTATAGAGGAGCACATGTTAAACCTGGTGTATTAGTCATCAAGGTAAAATCTCAATACAAGAATTCCTGTACCGCGACAGGTATTCAGGATGCAAGAGTTTCAAATGCATTGCGAATGGTTCAAAGCTCAGAATTGTCGAAAAAATTTCCTCAGGCTGAATCACCGGCAGCTTCGGTGAACAGACATGGAAAAAAAACTACTGATCTGAGTCTGATGTATCAAGTGAGTTTTTCAAATGCAATCCCTATGCATAAGGCCATTGCCACTCTCATGGCAAGCGGTCTGCTTGAATATGCGGAACCGCTTTACATCCATAATTTTGATTACACCCCGAATGATCCAAGCATTGCTTCGCAGTATTACCTTGGAAAAATCAATGCTTATAATGCATGGGATGTGAATCAGGGCGATACAAATGTTGTCATTGGTATTGTAGATAGTGGAACTGATTGGGATCATCCGGATCTGCAGGCTAATATTAAATATAACTGGGCTGATCCGATAGATGGTATCGACAATGACCTTGATGGTTTTACGGATAATTTTCGTGGATGGGATGTGAGTGGCAATGATAACAATCCAATGAACGGGAATAGCGATCACGGCTCCCATGTTTCCGGATGTGCAGCCGCTGTTACAGATAATGGAGTAGGTGTTGCAGGGCCAGCATTCAATTGCAAATTTCTTCCTGTTAAAAGTTCACTTGATGCAAGTACCACATCCATTGATGATGGCTATGATGGTGTTGTATATGCCGCAGAGCATGGTGCGGATATTATTAATTGTTCCTGGGGTCGTTCAGGTAGCCCCAGTCAATTTGAGCAAGACATTATTAACTATGCGACACTGGATCTTGACAGGTTGGTTGTTGCCGCTGCCGGTAATAGTGGACTGGAGGAGTTTCATTATCCAAGCAGTTATAAACTCGTGACATCGGTTGCATGGACAAGTTCATCAGACTCAAAAGACGGAAACTCAAATTTTGGTTACTCCATTGATGTGTGTGCTCCCGGAACCAATATTTATTCAACCGTACTCAATGATGCTTACACGGCTTACAGTGGAACGTCAATGGCTTCACCAATTGCTGCCGGTTGCGCGGCTATGATAAAATCGCAGTTCCCGAGCATGAATGCGCTTCAGATCGGTGAGCAATTACGTATCACCTGTGATAATATTTATGGGGCAAGTGGAAATACTGCCTATCAGTATAAGTTGGGCAAAGGCCGTGTGAATATGTTTAATGCAATCACCGATTCTGTGTCTCCAGGTGTTATTCTGGATGAATTGTTTACCAGTGATGGGAACGACGAGGTTTTTATTCCAGGGGATACAATTGATATTACAGCTCTATTCAAAAATTTACTTCGCACAACACAAAATCTTAATTGTAATCTTATCAGTTCATCTCCTTATGTTTCTATCCTTAACAACACCTTTAATGCAGGTGTTTTAAATACGCTGGATACAATAAGTAATTTCAGTACGCCTTATAAAGTAGTGGTGGCCGCCTCCGCACCATTGAATACAGAAGTTGTTTTCCGTATTACGATGCTCGATGGCGTATGGACAGATTTTTATGCTTTCAAGATTACCATTAATGTGGATTATATCAACATCGCGATCAATGATGTGGCGACAAGTATCACCAGTAAAAGTATTATTGGCTATAACGACGATCTTCAGTCTCAGGGATTGGGCTTTACATATCTTGGAAGTCCGACTATTCTCTATGAAATGGGTCTGATGATTGGGGCATCAGGAACGCAGGTATCAGATAATGTTCGTGCACTAGCCGGAGCAGTTGATGAAGATAACAGTTCCTTGATTGCAGTTACGGCACAGGAACCCGGACTTATTTCTGATTTTGACGCGAACGGAGCCTTCACCGATTACAATAGTTTGGCACCATTGAATCTTCTGATTACTCACAGAGCCTTTGCCTGGACCACTGTGCCTGATAGAAAGTATGTCATGGTAGATTATTCAATTAAAAATACAGGAAGCGGCACCTTAAGTTCTCTGTATGCAGGGCTCTGTGCGGATTGGGATATTCCGGCTTATGCAAACAATAAGGCCTCAGTCGATAACATCCGGAGAATGGGTTATGTTTGGAGTACAGATATAGGAGGGCTCTATGGAGCCATGAAACTTCTTTCATACACAGGTGGCTTCTCTCATTATGCAATAGATAATGTTAGTGGCGGAGGCGGTGCAGATCTCAGTGATGGCTTTAGTAATGCCGAGAAGTATGAGGTATTGTCAACTTCAAGAGCCGATGCAGGGAATACGGTAAGTACAGGAAATGATGTTATTGATGTGGTGTCAACAGGGCCATTTACTCTTGCTGCTGGTGATTCGGTGACTGTTTCTTTTGCACTTATAGGAGGAGAGAATCTCAGTGTCATTCAGCAAAGTGCCGATGCGGCTCAGGCTAAGTACGACAGTCTGTTCGTCGGTCTTGAACCTATCGCTCTGGGAACAATAAATTCTTTAGAACAGAATTTCCCGAATCCTGTCTCTTCTGCCACAAGAATTCAATTTACTCTTAAAGAAGGCGGTCAAACTGAACTTTCATTGTATGATGCTTTGGGTAAGAAAGTAAAAGTGATGGTGGATGAAAAACTGGCTTCCGGAAAATATTCTGTTATGTTCGATGTGAAAGATCTTCCGGCCGGAATTTACCGGTATAGCCTGATTTCAGGATCATTTCGCAATGCATTGTCTCTCACAGTAGTACATTGATAAAGTATCCATTTATCATAAAACCCGCGATTTAATCGTGGGTTTTTTTATGCCTGAGCGGAAAATGCCTGAGCAAGCTTTGGGCAGCATTCTTCTAAAAAATCTCTGCCCGTCACCCTTAATTTCCGGCAATTCGTTTCGTATCTTTGCGATCTTATAAAATTGAAATTATGGAATTTAAAGATATTATCTCCGTACCCGGCATGTCCGGTCTTTATAAAGTTGTAGGGACTAACAAGAGCGGATTTATTATAGAGTCAATTATTGACAATAAACGGTCTATGATCAGCTCTAGTCAACGCATCATGACTTTGGTCGATATTGGTGTGTATACAAATGATAAAGAAATGCCTTTGAACCAGGTCTTTTTAAAAATTCAGCAATCGGGCAATGATAACTTAATCGACCTGAAAGGTGATATAAAAAAGATGCGTGAATTTTTCAAATCTGTTGTCCCTGAATATGATGAGGAACGCGTTTACGATTCTGACATCAGGAAAATGCTTTCATGGTACTTGTTATTGAACGGACAAGTTGATTTCAGTAAAGTTGAGGAAGTGGATGAAAAGTTGTCACAGCAGCAGGATCACGAAAAACGTATTCCGAAAATTCACGAAGCACATGGTCCGAAAGAAATGGGAGCAAAGACTTCTTCCGCACGCACAAGAAAGAAAGTCTGATTTTTTTAATAAACTGTTTTTATTATAGGGGCAACTATGACTCAACTGGAATCTAATATCTCGACTCCTGAAAAATTAGCAAGAAATTTTGTGCCACAGAATCTTAATCTGGACGAGTGGTCATCCATAGAGCCACTTTATAAAGATCTTAGCAATCGGGTATTCAGTGAAATGGGTGATCTGCAAAAGTGGCTGAGGGATCTGAGTGAGCTCGAAGCTGTCGTTTCAGAACATTCCGGATGGTTATATATCAGGATGACTTGTGATACCTCGGATACAAAACGAAGTGATGCGTACACACATTTCGTGGAAAACATCAATCCCCATATCGAACCTTATGCTGATCAGTTGAATAAAAAATTATTCAATTGTTCATTCGTAAAATCACTGCCTGATACTTATCAATTATATCTGCGTCAGGTAGAGAATTCAATTCGCATTTTCAGGGAAGAGAATATTCCGATTGAAGCGGAGCTCACCGTAAAGCAACAGAAGTATGGTGAAATTTCCGGAGCAATGACGGTAGAAGTGAATGGTAAAACAATTACTCTTCAGCAAGCATTTAACCATCTGAAAAGTCCGGACAGGGCAGAGCGGGAAGATGTGTATCGTAAGATAAATAACCGAAGGGCCAATGATCGGGAGAAGCTAAACGATTTGTTTAATGAACTTGTTGCACTGCGCGACCGGATTGCAAAGAACGCGGGTTTTAAAAATTACCGCGATTATAAATTTGTTGAACTGGATCGTTTTGATTACACCGCTGAAGATTGCCTTCGTTTTCATGAGTCCGTGCGAAAAGCTTGTGTACCTGTCCTGAATGAATTGATGGGGTCAAGAAAGAAAGTGATGAAGTTGGAAAGTCTTAAGCCCTGGGACACGGAAGTGGATGAAGAAGGACGTCCAGACATGAAACCATTTAAAGAAGGAAACGAGTTACTGGAGAAAACGATTAACTGTTTTACTGAAATACACCCTTACTTTGCCGAAGTTGTTTCCACCTTGCGCAATATGAATTATGTAGATCTTGATTCGCGTATAGGAAAAGCCCCCGGCGGATACAATTATCCTTTGTACGAATCCGGAGTTCCCTTTATTTTTATGAATGCAAGTGGATCTTTAAAGGATGTCACTACGATGGTTCATGAAGGAGGTCATGCGATACATTCTATGCTTACGAAAGATCTCGATTTCATAGGGTTCAAAGAAATTCCTTCTGAAATCGCTGAACTTGCATCCATGAGCATGGAGTTGATTTCAATGGAGCATTGGGATCATTTCTTTTCTGATCCTGAAGAACTGCGACGCGCCAAAAAGGAACAGTTGGAAGGAGTACTGGAAACATTACCATGGATAGCATGTATAGATTCTTTCCAACATTGGTTGTACACAAACCCAACGCATAGCATACAGGAAAGAACGGATGCATGGAAGCAGACTTTTCAGAATTTCAGTTCTTCGATAATTGACTGGAGCGGGAATCTGGCGGAGTTAGAATCATTGTGGCAAAAGCAATTGCATTTATTCGAAGTGCCATTTTATTATATTGAATATGGGATGGCGCAACTTGGCGCGATAGCTGTTTGGAGAAATTACAAATCTGATCCGCAAAAAGCTATTCGTCAATATATGGATGCACTCAGTTTAGGGTATACAAAGTCAATTCCTGAGGTTTATCAAACTGCAGGTATCCGCTTCGATTTTTCTGAGAATTACATTCGTGAGTTGATTGACTTTACCCGTGCTGAGCTCGCAAAAGTGTAAGAAATCAATTGCTTTTTTTATGAATTTTTGCCCTGTTTCGCATTGTTGGTTTCAGTTGGGTTCTCTGTTTCATCATTTACTCTTAAATTCGATAAATTGAAAGGGGAAAATACGGGTTCCGCGAAAAAATCTTTATAATCATCATTTTTTGGAAGGTGATTTTTTTTCAATGCATCGGATATTCCCACCGAATTCCTTGAAAGATTGTAATGAAAAGCCTCATATTTCCGCCTTTTATCGGCTTTCTGAGCAAACATCCTGGACAGGAACACATATAAGGAATCGCACTAAATCTGTGCATACCATTGGCAACACAAAATAAACATCCTCAACGTCAGATTAATGATGAAGGGCGGAAGATCTTGTATCGACTGTTACTGCTTGCAGTAAGTATCGTGTATGCGCTGGTTTTTATTCTTGATTACCTCCTTCAGTTACATTTTACTTTTTTTCTGCTGCTCAGTCTTTTTGGTTTCGTAATCCTTACACTGCTTTACATGTGGTTCAAGGTTTCAAAGGTCGCGGAACTGGTTCCTGAAGAAGAAGACATTAGTGAAGTTGCACAGGAAATGCTTGAGTTCGATGACCCAATATTTTTCGTCAACATGGCTAGCGGGTTAACGATCGATTGCAATGAGGCGGCCGCAATATTGTTCGAAGCGGATGATGCCGCTACACTGATTGGTATTGATCTTAATTCATTGATGGCAGAGACCTGGAATTCTGATGAAAGTCTCAGCATCCGGCAGCAGTTACAAAAGACAAAAAGGGCCATAGCTTCTGGAAAATATCTAACACAAAAGGGAAGAGTCTTCAACGGACTCATGCAAGCTTCACGAAAGGAGCAAAATTCTGAGAGCATTCTGGCGGTTAGAATAACTGATGTCTCAAATGTTTTACAAAATGAAATTCAACAAGTTGTTAAACCTGCTACTTCAACTACCGGTGAAAGAGATCCTGCCGATACCTTGTTTGAAGAAGGAATAATGTCGATTGCGTCTGTTGGTACTAACTATAAATTCATTCGTGCCAACAAGTCATTCTGTGATCTGTTAGGATATACAGAGCAGGAACTGAAGCAACTGAGTATACTGGATATTTTTCTGCCGGAAGACAGAGATGCGGAAAAGAAAAATCTCTCCCTGGTTTTCAGAGGTGAAATTCCGCTGAGTAAAAGAGAAAAAAGATTTGTAAGGAGAAACAGTGATGTGATTTGGGTTAATACTTCAGCTACTCTCGTCAGGGATCAGAAAGGTAGTCCCCGCTTTGTGATGACGATGGCTGAGAATATCACTCAAAGAAAAAGGATAGAGCGTTCTGTACATGACAGAAGAGACAAGCTCGCCTCTTTAGTCGAAAATGCTGAGTATTCCATTTTGTCCATCGATCGCCATGATACCATACTTCTCATTAATTCAAAATTGTGTGATCTCCTTTTTGCTTTAACAGGAATAGTTGTTGAGCCGGGTTTCAATATTATGGATGTTCTTCCTGAGGCATTTCATAATGAATACAAAAAAATGGCTGAACGTGCTTTTAACGGAGAACATTTTTTATGGGAGAAAAAACTCAGTATTTCCGGAAAGTCAGTTGATGTTGAGCTGGTGCTTACCCCGGTTCATGATGAGTCGGGAAAAGTGTACAGTGTCTCTGTATTCGGACGTAACATCAGTGAACGAAAGAAACTACAGGAAGAACTGCTTGCGGAAAAACAACAGGCGGTGTCAGCCACACAGGCTAAATCCAGTTTCCTGGCGACGATGAGTCATGAAATTCGTACACCTTTGAATGGTGTCATAGGTATGGGGCGATTGCTTAACGATACCGACTTAACAGCAAAGCAAAGAGATTATGTAGAATCGATGCTCTTAAGCGGGGAGGCATTACTTTCTGTCATCAATGATATACTTGATTACTCCAAGATTGAATCCGATAAAATGGAATTGGAGGATAAAGCATTCGCTTTACGTCGGTGTATTGAAGAGACTTTTGATTTGCTCGCTGCCAAGGCAATTGAGAAAAGGCTTTCCTTACAGTATAGCATTGCCAGAGATGTGCCATCTTATATTCGTGGGGACATTGTCAGGTTACGCCAGGTGCTTATGAACCTTTTGGCAAATGCCATAAAATTCACAGCAAGTGGTAAGATCAGCATTGCTGTAACAAAAGAGGGGCAAACCGGAGAGGATATACAATTGCACTTCTCCGTGAAGGATACCGGTATAGGTATTCCTCAGGATCGTATCAGTCGTCTGTTCCAAAGTTACACACAGGCTGATTCAGCGACAACACGAACTTATGGTGGAACCGGACTTGGACTTGTTATCTGTAAAAATCTGGTGCATCTGATGGGAGGAAAAATCTGGGTAGAAAGTGAAGAAGGTAAGGGTTCAAATTTCCAATTCACGATTAAGACCAGAAAAGCATTTGTACAGGAGATCCCGGAAAAATTAC
>CAYHFJ010000154.1:0-8145 GCA_964355885.1 uncultured Flavobacteriales bacterium | reverse complement strand
TTCCAAGACTATCGACCAGTACAAGTTGAAATTCATCAGGGTTTATTTGTACGTATAAGGCCACAGTTCCATCCGGTGTAATTGCAAATTTCTTTGGACCACAAAGACTATCTTCCGGATGTCGATAAGGCCCATTTACGCTGAAACTCGTTTTTGTAATCCATGTTGTTTGTGCCAGGATAAAATTTTGTGTAAAAAATAAGATGCAGATAAAAAGTCCTTTCATCATAATGGGGTTTAATACATTTAGGATTCAAACAACAACCTTTTCACGAATAAAAAAAGTGATATTAATAAAGTTATAAATACTAACAGTTAAAATTAGAATTTCATTTACAATTAACTTCAAGGTTTTTGGTATAAACCCAATTGGGGGTGGTCAGTGGCATTAATAAGAGGGCCGGCAAGGAAGATTGTTCGTATCCAAGGAACAAATTACTAATTAAAAATGTCAACCTGAAAAAACTTTATGAATTTAGAATCATTATCTTTGTTCTTCCTCAAGGCCTATGATAAAAGTTTCAAAATCTTTGCTCTATTGCAACAGCCTCACCCACTACTCCCGCTACCAAACGCGTGAAGTAAAATGTGGCGAACTTGGCATTGGTGCAAATAATCCTATTCGTGTGCAGTCTATGACGACCACTAATACGATGAATACCTTGGCGACAGTGGAACAGAGCATTCGAATGATCGAGGCGGGTTGTGAATTGGTTCGGATTACGGCTCCGAGCATTCATGAGGCAAAAAATCTGGAAGTCATCAGGAATGAATTACACAGTCGCGGATATTTTACTCCTCTGATTGCTGACATACATTTCACCCCGAATGCCGCGGAATGGGCGGCTCGGGTAGTTGAGAAGGTTCGTGTTAATCCCGGAAATTATGCTGACAAGAAAAAGTTTGAAACCATAGATTATTCTGATGCCGGATACAGCGCCGAATTGGAAAGAATCAGTGAACGCTTTACTCCGCTTGTGAAAATTTGCAAAGAGTATGGAACTGCAATGCGTATCGGTACTAATCACGGTTCACTAAGTGATCGCATCCTGAGCCGCTATGGAGATACTCCGCTTGGTATGGTAGAGTCTGCTTTGGAGTTTCTTAGAATCTGTGAGGACAATTCTTATTTCAACATTGTGCTTTCCATGAAAGCAAGCAATCCGCAAGTAATGGTTCAGGCCTATCGCTTACTCATTATTAAAATGCAGGAATTGAATATGAATTATCCCTTACATCTGGGTGTGACGGAGGCCGGAGAAGGAGAAGATGGTCGGATTAAATCTTCTACCGGAATAGGGACACTTTTAGAAGATGGCATCGGAGATACGATTCGGGTTTCACTAACAGAAGATCCGGAATTTGAGATTCCGGTAGCGAAAATGCTGGTTGACCGGTACAAGAAACGTGCCTTAGTTCAAAATAAAATTCCGGAAATAAGTTCAGAGTCCGTTCTTCCTTATTCTCCTTTTGAATATAAAAGACGAGTCACACATTCCATATTTAACATAGGAGAGCATAATGTACCACGGGTAATTGCTGACTTCAGTCACAAAACTAAAATTACACCCGCCTCACTTTTTGCTGTTGGTTATAATTATTCTGTAAAGCTTGACAAGTGGAACATGGGCGATCAGGCCTGTGATTTTATTTACACAAACGATAAATTTTTGGATTTTGAAATTCCGGGTACACTTGCTGTTATTGTGGATTCAGAACATTGGCTGAATCATCCAAAGAGGGAGCGTCATTTTCCTGTCTATTCATCTTTCGAATCATATCTGCAATCTGAAAAATCATCTACACTCAATTTTGTAAAAATTAATGGAACTACATTTTTTCCGGATCAAAAAATGTTTTCTGCCATTAATTTAAAAAATGTAGTATTTGTTTTTGAATCAACAAATCCACATGGCATGGCAGAGATGCGCCGGATGTTCATTGAATTGATGTTATCAAACAATAGTTTTTCAAATCCCGTAATAATAAAACGGAATTATCCGGGACCTAATGAACAGGAAATGCAAATTCATTCAAGCACTGATATAGGTGCTCTGTTCCTTGATGGATTCGGTGACGGAATCTGGATTGATACCAAGGGAACTATTTCAGAGAAAATTGTAAATGCACTAAGCTTTGGAATTCTTCAGGCAACCAGAACCCGTATTTCAAAAACAGAATATATCAGTTGTCCAAGTTGCGGTCGTACCTTATTTGACCTGCAGGAAACAACAGCCAGGATCCGTTCGCGTACTGATCATTTGAAAGGTATCAAGATCGGAATCATGGGATGTATAGTAAACGGCCCGGGCGAAATGGCTGATGCCGACTATGGATACGTTGGCACCGGTCCGGGAAAAATAACTTTATACAAAGGACAAACAATTGTACTCCGAAATGTTCCGGAAGAAAAGGCAGTCGATTCGCTCATTGACCTGATTCGTCAGAATGGCGACTGGGTGGAGACAGGAATAATATAACCTAAGAGAACTGCCGCTAGGCATGAACAACAAGACTACGAATAAGGTGATTAGAAAAGAAATGAGAACATATTTTATAACTTCATCAGTACATGTTTTTACTCTTTTCCTTTTCCCTTGCTTATATCCTTAAATCATGGAGGCGATCCTTTCCGTGGGCATGAGGATCATCCATCCTGCATAGCTATACGATACATTCAATTTCATCAGAGAAAACTGAATGGCGCAGGCTAGAAATACTAACCATCCCCAAAGTAAATAATGAAAACCGGTTTTAATTCTTCACCAAGGCAGGCGGGTTCAACAGATTCTCATAGTCAGTCAGATCCATTTTAATCGAGCCGATGAGAATATTTGTTTGGACACGAATAGGAATGCGATTTTTATCATCACTTATCCATACAGTCATATCTTCCTGTTCTTTGAAGACACGACCTTCCTGAAGCATTGGACGTAATTTAACACAACGAAAAGTCCCCTTTTTTGTCTTTAGCTCTTCCCTACCAAGAAATTTCAGATTCAACGGTAATGTAGCATCATCAAGATATCCGGTAATTTCGTATTGATCTCCAACCTTTGCATTAGTAAAATCAATAGTGCGGGCATAGTAAAAAGCGGAAACAATATCTTGGGTATTTTCAGGGATAGCTATTGTCGCCTTTTCACTTGTCGCGGAATCCTTGTAGTGATTGAAGCTAACATTCTGGTTAATCTTATAGCCTCCTTCATCAACTCTTCGAATAAATAACCATGGTATCATGCTTTGCTCGTCAATGACGCTTTCGTAACGATCACGCACTTTAAAAAACCAATCAAAAGCACCCAGGGTTCTTCCTGTACCAACAACATGATAGCAATCTCTACCCGCAAAAGTTCTGACGTCCTTCTTGACTTCGAGAATCGCCTCTCCAGCATCTATGAATCCGTAGTGAATTCGGAATTTTAACACCTCTCCACGTTGGAATGCAACATTCTTTATTGTTCGTAAAGTCTTTTGTCCGGCCACGACTTGACTGGATATGATGAAGATAAAAAATGCAAGAAATAGAATTCTAACTTTCATGCAATGGTGTTTGCAAAGATTGTTCCAAGTCTCGGAATCCAAAAAAGAGGGTTGCTGTTCAGAGCATTAACAAATCCCGGAAGCTGATCCTGTTCATTTTTATACCGAACTTGTTTCATTTTTCGAAAAGCTTAAGCGGTATAATCAAATCACATACAAGCTTTATCATGCTATATTTCGGAAACCTACATGGATTTGGTATAAACCGCCGGGCTACTATCAATCAGCAGCACGCCTTACATATTTGAGTTCACTGATGATGATAAATCTCTTAAGATATATCAGAATCATTCTCTTTGGATAATTCATCCGTTGACTGTTCCTCAAAACGGATTTCAGTCGTTTCAGTCTGGCTTCCAATGAAAATTGCTTTGCGGTCCGGAAGTATCATGTCTTCCTCTTCACCGATCACAGGAGGCATTTCATCCGATATATCTGACTTCAAATCTTCAGATTCAATATTAACATTCACATCAGCCTCCGCGTGCAAGATCTCTCTTTCGCTGTCGTTAGTTATCAGAATTTCAAGTTCAGGTGTTTCTATTGGATCATTCACATTGACAAGCTCGCCAGTTTCGTCCAGTGTGACAAGTGTGGATTCCATACTGCTCTCTTCCATAAATTCGGAAGAAGTCCCAATCTCATTCTGTTCCATATGAAGATCCTTCAATTGAGGAAGATCCTTGGGATTCTGAATGCCAAAATAATCCATGAAGTTTTTACTCGTAGAATATAACACCGGACGACCCGGGCCTTCGCTCTTACCTGAAATGCTCACCATTTCTTTCTCAAGCAATTTATGAATAGCGTAGTCGCAATTCACTCCGCGAATATGTTCAATTTCACTTTTTGTAATTGGCTGCTTGTAAGCAATGATAGAAAGCGTTTCCATTTGGGAAATAGAAAGTTTTTTCTTCGACTTATGCTGAATCAGTGCGGAAATTGTAGCATGGAATTCCTTCTTTGAAAGAAACTGGTAACCTTCAGAAATTTCTTCGAGACAAAAAGGATAGTCTTCAGACGCATATTTAAGTTTAATCTCTTCAAGAGCCAGTAAAATTGTTTCATCGCTCAGATCCCAATCGAAGGACAATTTGAGAGAACCGGCAATTTCGTCAATTGAAATGCTTTGTTCCGAGCAAAAGATAAGGGCTTCTATATGTTGGTTTAACTGATTCATCTTCAGGGTTTAGTAAATCTTGATTTGAGATGGCAAATTAGACTATTTTAGACAATTATACCAAGTCATTGTATAATTTTTGAACTAAATGGCTGTCTACAAAGGCAATAAATTATACAGTAATTTACCAGGAAAAGACTCTCACAAGTTTAATTAATGCCTCAATTCAGCTTATATCACAATGTTTACAATACGTCCGGGAACAACAACTATCTTTTTCGGACTTTGTCCGGCCAGTAATTTCATTACCTCTTCCGCGTTCAATACCTCTTTCTCTATTTCCTCCTTATTCAATGCCAGAGATATTTCCAGATTGAATTTAGTTTTCCCATTTACAGAGATCGGGTAAGCAAAGTTATCTTCAATCAGGTATTCCTCCCTGAGTTCCGGAAAGTCAGCCATGCTGATACTCTCCTTTTTACCCAACTTTTCCCATAACTCCTCGGCAACATGAGGCGCGTAAGGTGAGACAAGAATAGCAAGTGGTTCCAGAACAGAACGCTTGTTACACTTCAAATCCGTAAGTTCATTCACACAAATCATGAAATTACTAACGGAGGTATTAAATGAATAACGTTCAATATCCTCTAATATTTTTTTAATCGTACGGTGTAATACTTTTAATTCCTGTTTTGTCGCTTCCGCCTCTGAGACTGACCAGATCAGCTCCTTTGATCCTCCGGCCGGAGAGTGATACAATTTCCAGAGTTTTCGGATAAAGTTTGATGTGCCGCTGATGCCGTTGGTATTCCAGGGTTTCGATAATTCGAGGGGGCCAAGGAACATCTCATACAATCGGAGGCAATCGGCACCGTACTTATCAATCATCGCATCCGGGCTCACTACATTCCATTTTGATTTGGACATTTTTTCAACTTCTGACCCGCAAATATAAACGGCATTCGTTTCAGACGATTCTGATTTTGTGTTTTTATCTTCGAGAATGAATGATGCCTCCGCGTATTCTGTTCGCCATTTTTTAAAAGCATTCAAATCGAGAATATCATTCTCCACTAAGTTAACATCCACATGCAATGCGCTTGTCTGGTATTTATCTTTCAGATTAAATGAAACAAAGCGATTGGAATCTTTCACCCGATACACAAAATTAGAACGACCCTGAATCATTCCCTGATTAATTAATTTTTTTGCAGGCTCGATAACCGGAATCAAGTCAAGATCAAAAAGGAACTTTGTCCAGAAGCGAACATATAATAAATGTCCTGTTGCATGTTCGGCACCACCTATATACAAATCAACATCACGCCAGTATTTCAACGCGTCTTTTGATGCAAATTCTTCTTTATTTCCGGCATCCATATAACGCAGAAAATACCAGGAAGAACCTGCCCAACCGGGCATTGTCGTAGTTTCATAATCGTATAAACCTTTATACTTCCAATTCTTCGCTCTAGCCAAAGGAGGTTCCCCATCTTCTGTCGGAAGATATTTGTCTACTTCAGGTAAGATTAGCGGCAGGTCGGATTCAGGCAAGGCATGAGGGATTCCGTCTTTATAAAATACAGGAATAGGTTCTCCCCAGTAACGCTGACGACCAAAAATCGCATCACGCAAACGGAAATTAATTTTTCCTTCACCAAATCCATGGGTAGTAATTTCATCTAATACTTTACGCATGGCTTCCTTCACTTTCAATCCATTCAGGAAATCAGAATTGATGCATACCCCTTCTTTTGCATCGAAAGCTTGTTCCTGAATATTTATTTCTTCCGATCCTTTTATCACTTCGATGATTGGCAGTGAAAAATGAAGTGCAAAGGCATGATCGCGCTCATCGTGAGCAGGGACGGACATGACAGCGCCGGTTCCATAACCCGCGAGTACATAATCACCGATCCAAACAGGAATTGCATTTCCGGTAAAAGGATGAATGGCATAAGCCCCGGTGAAAACACCGGTGACGTGCTTCACTTCAGCCATACGTTCACGTTCGGAACGCTTCTTTACTGCTTCGATATAATTCCGGACGGCCTCTTTTTGATCATTGCTTGTAATCTCTTGTACTAATTCATGTTCAGGAGCAAGGGTTATAAAGGTTGCTCCGAAGATAGTATCCGGTCTTGTTGTAAAAACTTCTATCTTCAGTGGTGAATTCTGAATCTCAAATTTCAACTGCGCGCCTTCACTCTTTCCTATCCAGTTACGCTGTTGCTCTTTGATAGATTCAGTCCAATCAATTCCATCCAGATCATTTAACAAGCGATCTGCGTAGGCAGTGATGCGCAGGCTCCACTGTTTCATTAATTTTCTTTCGACAGGAAAACCCCCACGCTCGCTGAGTCCATCTTTAACTTCTTCGTTAGCCAAGACAGTTCCGAGAGAGGGACACCAGTTTACTGTTGTCTCGGAGATAAAAGCCAGTCGGTAATTCAATAAAATTTCTGACCGATCATTTTCAGAAAAGGCCTTCCATTCATCTGCGGAAAATTTTTGATCCTGAGAAGTAGCGGCATTCACATTCTCGTTTCCGGATTTCTCAAATTGAGTAATAAGAGTTTCAATAGCTTCCGCTTTCCTGGATGTATTATTGTACCATGATCCAAAAAGTTTCAGAAAAATCCATTGTGTCCATTTATAATAAGCGGGATCAGAAGTTCGGACTTCCCTGCTCCAATCAAAAGAGAGTCCGATATTATCCAGTTGTTCGCGGTATCGCTTGATATTTTGTTCTGTGGTGATCGCGGGAGATTGCCCGGTTTGAATAGCATACTGCTCAGCAGGCAATCCGAAGGAATCATATCCCATGGGATGCAAGACATTGAATCCCTTCAATCGCTTAAAGCGGACGTATATATCTGATGCAATGTATCCAAGCGGATGCCCGACATGCAAACCGGAGCCGGAGGGATATGGAAACATATCCAGCACGTAATATTTAGGGCGGGATGGATCAGTAACCGTCCTGAATGTTTGGTTGTCCTTCCAGAATTTCTGCCACTTCTTTTCTACCTGTTTAAAATTGTATTCCATAATACTTTACCCTGTTGTAATGGGGTAAAGGTGGCGCTTTTTTTGGAGGAATTTTCATGGAAAACACAATATTTTTCTTGTGACTCTCCCCGGGGATCGACAATGGTTATTGCAATGTGACTGTCTGAACCTTTTGCTCTAGGCTTACTGAATTCATCATGACTATAAAATAGAAAATGAAAGTGATCCTATCTTACAAAAAACCAGTAAATAAAAATCCATCAAAAAAACCCTAACTAAGCAATTAAGATTAATCAATCCATTTCATCAGAATTGGTTTCTTCTGGCAATCGAATTAATCATATAAATTCAAATTTCTTGCCTACCTATGATGCAAACAAACCTCGATTTAAATCCCAAACCTTCTTCACATCTGTATGTAGACAAAAACCTTAAAATAAGCTTGATTCAGTCCGTAACCCATTTTTCTT
>CAYHFJ010000153.1:0-8164 GCA_964355885.1 uncultured Flavobacteriales bacterium | reverse complement strand
TGAAGTACCTTTTAGTAAAGGAAATATTCCACAAATGAAACAGGTTCTAAAGGCATTAGTACCCAAGGGAACTACGCCCATTGCCCGTTCTCTCGAACTTTGCGGAAATGATTTTCCTGACAGTGAGTCACGAAATATACTAATCCTCATTACCGACGGAATTGAAGAATGTGGTGGCGACCCTTGTGCTGTTTCTCAGGCATTGCAAAAGAAAGGAATATTCCTAAAACCATTTGTTATTGGAATGGGTATAGACGATTCATGGAAGAAAACATTTGATTGTGTTGGAAGATATTTTGATGCAACAAATGAAGTGAATTTTAAGATGGCTCTGGATGTGGTTATCTCCCAGGCATTGAATTCCACAACCATGCAGGTGAATCTTTTGGACATATATAATCGTGCGACGGAAACGAATGTAAACATGACATTTTATGATCAGCATACCGGAACTGTGAAATACAATTTCATTCACACATTAAATACAAAAGGAAATCCAGATACATTAGTGATAGATCCGCTTCCTATTTATAAAATTGTGGTGCACACTACTCCACCGGTATCTAAAGATTCAATCATATTCACTCCTGGAAAACACAGCACCGTCGGAATTGATGCACCGCAAGGATATTTATTTCTGAAATTTGATAACCCGGCTGAATTTAAGAAGCCGATGGCAATAATTCGCCGTCATGGTGAATTGAATACCTTAGATGTACAGGAATTTCATAGTACCGAAAAGTATCTCGTAGGAAAATATGACATTGAAGTGCTGACGCTTCCCCGGATCAATCTTGAAAATATTGATATTTCTCAAAGTAAAACAACGACCTTACAGATTCCAAGACCCGGAATGGTTACCCTGATAACAAATAATCAGGGTTATGGGAGTCTGTATGTTGAGGATAAAGGTGCCTTGAAATGGATTTATAATCTCGATGATAATCTTATAAAAGAGACAATAATATTGCAACCCGGCAGATACCATGCCGTCTACCGCCCGAAGAATTCCAAAGAATCAATTTATACCGTAGAAAAAGATTTCTCCGTTGTTTCCGGTGAATCTAACATCGTTTTATTATATTGATAAATAATTATTCCTGAAAATAGCCCAGACCATGAATTTACTCGACTACACTGAAAAAAAAGATACCCGATCAGGATTTGGAGCCGGACTCCTTGAACTTGGGAGATCAAATCCAAACGTTGTCGCACTATGTGCTGATCTGACCGGTTCGCTCAAAATGGATGCGTTTGAAAAAGAATTTCCAAATAGATTTTTTCAGATCGGAATTGCTGAAGCAAACATGATGGGTATAGCTGCAGGTTTGGCTATAGGTGGTAAAATTCCATTCACAGGGACATTCGCTAATTTTTCTACCGGAAGAGTATATGATCAGATCCGACAATCCATTGCTTATTCAGATAAAAACGTGAAGATCTGCGCTTCTCATGCGGGCATCACACTTGGCGAAGACGGTGCAACACATCAGATTCTCGAAGATATCGGGATGATGCGTATGCTCCCCGGAATGGTGGTCATTAATCCATGCGATTATAACCAGACGAAAGCCGCCACTATCTCCATTGCAGAACATTATGGTCCTGTCTACCTTCGTTTTGGTCGTCCGGTCGTTCCGGTTTTCACACCCGCTGACCAGAAGTTTATCATTGGAAAAGCCATCACATTCAGGGAAGGTTCGGATATAAGTATTTTTGCCACCGGTCATATGGTTTGGAAAGCTCTCGAAGCTTCTGTGATGTTAGCTGAAAAGGGTATTCAGGCGGAGATTATTAATATACATACCATTAAACCTTTAGATCAGGAGGCGGTCATACGCTCTGTGCGGAAAACCGGATGTGCCCTCAGCGCGGAAGAACATCAGGTTTTCGGAGGTTTGGGTGATGCGATCGCTCAAACACTTATCAGAAACTACCCCGCTCCTCAGGAATATATTGGAATCAATGATTCCTTCGGTGAAAGTGGAACACCGGAACAACTCATGAAAAAGTATGGTCTTGAAGCTGAAAATATTGTCAAAGCAGCTGAACAGGTTATCATGAGAAAAAAGGCAGAACTTTCCACTTCCTGATTATAAGCGGAGTTTTCCCGGAAGCGAATTTTTTATATGAAGGAATTCACAGATATCGAATTACTCACACAGTTTCGCAACGAGGAAACAAAACATTATGCCTTCAATATGTTGGTGCGTCAATACCAGCAAAAGGTTTACTGGCATATCCGTCGTATTCTCATAGATCATGAGGATACCAATGATGTTGTTCAGAATGTTTTTATAAAAATTTGGAAAGCTCTGGATGGCTTCAGAGAAGACTCAAAATTATTTACCTGGATATACCGAATTGCAACCAATGAGGCGATATCTTTTCTGAATCAGAAGAAAAAACGTTTCTATATACCCCTTGTTGATGTAGAACATCAATTATCCGGTTCATTAGACTCAGATATTCTGTTCACAGGAGATAAAATTCAACTAATTCTTCAGAAAGCAGTACTAAATCTCCCTACTCAACAAAGAATCGTCTTTAACATGAAATACTTCGAAGGCATGAAATATGAGGAAATTTCAGAAGTTTTGGGAGTAACTGTAGGTGCTTTGAAAGCATCGTACCATCATGCGGTTAAGAAAATTGAGAAATTTGTACTCAGGCATTAAACCTATTCTTCAAAAAGCTATCCTAACTCTGTTTGCACTATACTAAGAAATGAAAATGTCCCACCTTGATAAAAATAACAACTTCCGCCTAACCGAGCGTCCTGAAGATTTATCTCCTGTGGATTCATTTAAAGTACCTGATGGATATTTTGACACCCTCGAAACACAAATTATTGCCAAAATTGAGCTTATCTCCCAACTTGAAAAAACAGCAACGAAAGATCAGTTTTCTGTTCCCGCAAATTATTTTGAAGAGTTACCTGCTGCTATCCAACAAAGGATTTCTTTTCCGGAGAAAAAATATAAGCTGAAAGAATGGATGACAATTCTTCTTAGACCTCAAATAAGTTTAGCCTTCGCTTCACTCATTATTTTGTTGTGGTTTGCCTTGAAAACACGGGAAACTAAAATAATTGAGTCTCCTGCCTCGGTGATCACATTGGAAGATCTTGGAAACTCCGAATACCTTCACGAGCTTGACGAATACACTCTGATAGAAATGCTGGCCACTCAACAAGAAATCGGATCAGCAAACATCACTACAGATCCATACGTAGAATACCTGCTTGATCATAATATTGAAATTTCACAAATAGAAACCAACCTATGAAAACGATGAGATATAGTTTATTAATACTGTTGCTTTCCTCAACCTTGATGGTAAGCGCACAGGATAAACGCCCGATGAAGGAAAATGTGGAAGCAATGAAAATCGGGTTTATCACAGAGCGGCTACAGCTCACTCCGGAAGAGGCACAGAAATTCTGGCCTGTCTATAACCAGTATACTGATGAGACTGATAAATTGAGAATGTCCCGACACAAGAATATGAAGGAAGCTAGAGAGAATATGGAGGAGATGAGCGAAGCTGATGCTGAAAAATTTGTCGATAATGAATTGGCTATGCGCCAGGAAGAGCTGGATATTCTGAAAAAATATCATCCTCAGTTTAAAAAAGTTCTTTCTTCAAAAAAAGTAGCCCGGTTGTATAGGACAGAAGAAGATTTTAAAAGGAAATTGTTGGAGATGTTGCAAGACAGAAAAGACGGTAAGAAGCCGGGAATGGATCATCGAAGGCCATAATCTTGTTGCGTTATATTCTTGCACTCAAGACAGAAAAAAGATTGCCACGAATTCACGAATAAAAAAAACGAATATTACATGAATAAGTAATTTAGTTAATCGCATTCGTGCATTTATAAAAAATTTTTGAGTGAGACCACAGTTCGCGCGAATAATCTAGCCCTCACTTCTCATTCATTTTAATTGCAGTCGTGACTTCGTGGCAACTCTTAAAACAGACCTAAGTTCGTGAGAATAATCTAGCCCTCCATTCATAATCAATTTAAGTGCATTCGTGCATTCGTGGCAATTTTCATTAAAAAAACTGGAGCTCTCTGGTTCAACTAACTTTCACTGCGTAAAGTTCTTTGAGCTTCTCAACGACAACATCGATTTCTTCTTTTGTATTATACTTACTGAAAGAGAAACGAACTGAGGGTCTGTCAACGTCACCATAGACAGCCTTCAGAACATGTGAACCGGTATTACTGCCTGAGGAACAAGCACTGCCACCCGAACACGCTATTCCTGAAATGTCAAGATTGAATAAGAGCATCTCTGAATTTTCAGATGGCGGGAATGCGACATTCAATACAGTGTATAAACTTTCCCCTTCCGGATCTCCATTGAATTCTATTCCGGGAATATTTTCTAATAATCGTGACATCATGTATCGCTTGAGGCCAAGTATATGTTCCTTGTGTTCTGACATGTGTTCGGAAGCAATCTCTAAAGCCTTAGCCAGACCTACAATGCCATAGACATTTTCGGTACCTCCACGCATATTTCTTTCCTGGGCTCCTCCATGAATGAATGGATGGATTTTAATTTTATGATTGATATATAAAAAACCAACCCCTTTAGGTCCATGAAACTTATGAGCAGCACAGGTCACAAAGTGAACCGGAATTTCCTGAAGATTCATAGGATAGTGCCCCATTGTTTGAACGGTGTCACAATGAAAAATAGCATCATAGTTGGCACACAAATCAGCTATCTGTTTGATGGGGGAAAGATTTCCAATCTCATTATTGGCATGCATGAGCGAAACCATACTCTTTGGATTCGCCTTTAAAATATGTTCAAAGTCTGCAAGATTAATTCTCCCATTCTTTTCCAGTTTAACAAGACTTAATTTTATCTTTCCTTTTTTTTCTAATTCCTGTAAGGAGTGTAACACTGAATGATGCTCTAAAGCGGAAGAAATCACATGTTTTATTCCAAGATCACGCACACTGCAGAAGATGACAGTATTGTTAGCTTCAGTTCCTCCTGAGGTAAAGAAAATTTCTGCAGGAGATACATTCAAGAACCGGGCAACATTTTTTCTTGCCTGTTCAATGGCACTTCGTACCTCACGACCAAAGGAATGAATACTCGAAGGGTTACCGAACTGATTTTTAAGAACGGGGATCATGGCTTCTACCACTTCAGGATCTATTGGTGTAGTAGCGGCATTGTCCAGATAAATTTTCATACTAAGATGCTTATGAGTTTTTGAGAAATGATTCAGCCGGTGAATTAGCGGGAGTTATAACAAGAATCAATGGGTAAAGCTTATTGATTCATCTTAACAGTAATCATATCTTTAATATCACTTATGATTTTTTCGGCAAGGTTATCCGCTGTGGTGCGGGACTGGCTTTCAGAATAGATACGGATAATAGGTTCGGTATTGCTTTTACGCAGATGCACCCACTCTTTGTCAAATTCAATTTTTACACCGTCGATGGTGTTGATCGGCTGTTTTTGGTATTTTTCTCTAATGCCTTCCAGAATAGCATCTACATCAATATCCGGAGTCAGCTCGATTTTATTTTTCGAGATGTAATAATTCGGATAGGAAGAACGTAGGAGTGATGTACTCTTGCCAAATTTTGCGAGATGTGTTAAAAATAACGCGATGCCAACCAGGGCATCTCTGCCATAGTGTAATTCCGGATAAATGACCCCTCCATTTCCTTCTCCGCCTATGATCGCATCGTTGGCTTTCATTGCTTCCACTACATTCACCTCTCCAACAGCCGCAGCAAAATATTTTCCACCGGCTTTCTCCGTGACATCCCGCAAAGCGCGTGTAGAAGAAAGATTGGAAACAGTATTTCCCTTTTTATTTTTTAGAATATAGTCAGCAACGGCAACGAGTGTGTACTCCTCACCAAACATTTCGCCGTCTTCGCAAACCAGCGCAAGTCGATCCACATCAGGATCTACCACAATACCAAGGTGAGCATTACGTTTTTTTACTTCCTGCGAAATATCGCGCAGATGCTCAGGTAAGGGTTCAGGATTATGTGGAAACTGTCCATTCGGTTCGCAATACAATTGTATGACTTCTTCTACGCCCAACGCCTCCAGAAGTGGTGGCAGAACAATTCCGCCGGAGGAGTTGACACAATCAATCACTACTTTAAACTTCCTGGCTCTGATGGCTGCTATATCGACCAGCGGCAATGCGAGAATCCTTTCAATATGCTTCAGGTGAAAATTTGGAATTGATGTAAATCTTCCAAGCTTATTAACATCCGCGAAATTGAAGGCATTATCTTCGGCAAGTTGCAGCACCTCTTCTCCATCAGCAGCCGAAATGAATTCCCCTTTACCATTTAGGAGCTTTAATGCATTCCATTGTTTTGGGTTGTGACTGGCTGTGATTATAATTCCACCATCACAATTCAATTCGGTAACCGCCATTTCAACAGTAGGTGTTGTGGAAAGTCCGAGGTATATAACGTCAAGCCCAAGACCTTTCAAGGTGCCTGCAACAAGGTTCTGCACCATCTCTCCTGAAATTCTTGCATCACGACCGATCACAATCACAGGCTTCTTTGTGTTCAAAGGAAATCCTTTTAATAGCCAGGTTCCATATGCAGCGGTAAAGCGAACGATATCAGGTGGAGTCAAGCCTTCACCCGGTTTCCCCCCGATAGTTCCCCTGATTCCCGAAATAGATTTTATAAGTGCCACAATGTTTGGTCTTTAATGTAAAAGCAGGGGACAAAGATAAATTCTTTCCTCCGGTTTTCGTGTATTTACGGGGAGTTTAGGGAGAATTTATTAACGAATTCAGCTTTGAGCCCTGCTTTTGCCATTGTCCTTTTGAACAGACGGATTTATCAGGAATTAAGGAAAAAAAGTAGTTCCGGTATCTCAGAACTTTGATACATTTAATAATCACATAAAGAACTTATCCATTCAGACGGGTCAGTCTATAAAATTATCAAAGAAGTAAGCTGAAATGATGGCAGCAAATGTTAATAAATACTTTGAGAGCACCGGTTGAATTTAGGTACACTTTTATTATTTTTGGACATTAATTGTCAAGTCAAATTAATTCAAATTGAAGAAGATCGCAGAAATAATTAGAGAGCTACGAGAACTTAATGGACTGTTACTCCGACAAGTTGCTGCCGAAATTGAAATAGACCAAGCTCTTCTCAGCAAAATTGAAAGAGGTGAACGAATGCCAACAAAGGAACAGGTTATTCGCTTAGCTAAATTTTATAAGGTTGACGAGAAGGATTTTCTCATTGCGTATCTAAGTGACAAATTGGTTTACGAATTACACGACGAGGAAATGGCGGTAGAAGCTATTCAGGTTGCAGAAAAGAAAATCAATTATATTATAAAGCATAAAAATGATAAATAATAAACTCATAGACCCAATCCTTAATGAGTTGCCTAGTCAATTTGCAGACAGGTTGGGAGTTTATTATACCAAGTCGGTAAATCAGGAGCATAAAAAGTTCAACGGACAATTTTTTACTCCTGGTGAAATAGCGGTACTCATGGGGACATTTATAGTAAATGATGCTGCCACTATTCGTATTCTTGATCCGGGTTGCGGAACAGCGATCCTCACCTGTGCTTTACTTGAAGGGCTTACCAACAAAAACAAAAATCTAGATAAAGTTGATTTAGTTGTTTACGAGACCGACAGTAAACTTATTCCCTATACCCAAAAATCACTTGACTATCTGAAAGAGTGGCTGGAACAGCAAAAAATCAGTTTTCAGTACTCTCTTCAGATAAATGATTTTATTTTAGAAAATGCCGAATGCCTGACCTATAACGAAAATTTATTTTCTAAGGCCACAGAGCTGTTTGACATAATTATTTCTAACCCTCCTTATTTTAAACTTCCCATTGACGATACAAGGGCTATAGCAGCAAAAGCTGTCGTAAATGGTCATCCGAATATCTACGCCATTTTTATGGCTGTTTCAGCAAGACTTTTAAAAGAAAATGGAGAATTGATTTTTATTACTCCCCGGAGTTACGCATCAGGAAGCTACTTTAAACTGTTCCGGGAATATTTCTTTAAAATTATTGAAATAGATAATGTGCATTTATTTGTATCACGCAAAGACACTTTTAACAGGGACAAAGTATTACAGGAAACTGTTATACTGAAAGGAACACGA
>CAYHFJ010000152.1:0-8376 GCA_964355885.1 uncultured Flavobacteriales bacterium | reverse complement strand
ATTAAGATGGGTGTCACCGCTTCAATTCTCTCACTGAAGGAAGCAGGGTTGGAGAAGCCTGATGCAATTATTGTTGGGACTGCTCTTGGTTGTTTGGAAGATACTGTATCATTTCTGAATAAACTTGTAATTAATAAGGAAGAAATGCTCAATCCTACCGCTTTCATTCATTCTACACATAATACCATTGCTTCACAAATTGCTTTGAACGTGAAATGTATGGGCTATAACAGCACTTATGTCCATCGTAATATTTCCTTTGAAACAGCATTACTTGATGCGATGCTGTTAATTGAAGAAAAGTCGGTGAGCAATGCTCTGATAGGAGGGATTGATGAATTAACTGACGTAAGTTTTGAAATTCTTCAAAGACTTGGCTATTATAAAAAAAGTGAACCGGAGTCTTCTGAAAAATTGCCAACCGGTTCTGAGGCTGGAGAAGGATCCGCATTTTTTTGCTTATCGGATAACACCTGTGATACTACCTATGCGGAGATCAAAGCTGTTCAGACAATATCGTTCGGCACAGCCGTCTGTGTGCAGGAAAAGGCGAAGAAAATGCTGGAGGATAATAATATTGATAAAGTAGATCTGATACTGTCAGGAGCCTCAGGTCAATATGGAAGTACTTTACAAAATTTAAGTTTGTATTCAACAGTTGGAAATTCTAATCAGGTATATCAGTATAAACAGCTGTGCGGAGAGTATCCTACTTCATCTGCATTTGCAATGTATCTTGCAGCACGCATTTTGAAGGATGATACGATACCGGAGTTGATGGAATTGGATTATCCTAAAGGGAAGGCTCCGCGTCAGATTCTTATACATAACAATTTCAAAGATATTCATCATTCACTTCTATTGCTTTCGGCATGTTAGATTTTCGAAAAACATCTTTTCTTTTTGTATCATTACTATTTCTGCTAATGCTCATGAGTTATTTTATAAATATTCCGTTGTGGATCTATGGACTGCCTGTGATATTATACATTCTCGCTATTATAAACGGTTCTGCAAGGATCAGTTCAGGATTTTTTATGCCGGTAATATGCAGGTCTGATATCAGCGAAAAAAATATTTCAATTACATTCGATGACGGTCCGCTTGCAGGACAGACATCACGCATCTTGGATATTCTGAAAATAAATAATGTTCCTGCTACCTTTTTTTGCATTGGTAAAAATATTGCGGTGCATAAGGAAATCATTAAAAGAATGGATCAGGAAGGACATTTGATTGGTAACCATAGTTATTCACATCATTTCTTTTTTGATTTGTTTTCCAGAAAAAGAATTGCACGGGAACTCAAAGATACCACCGAGCTGGTTCAATCCATTTCACAGAAGAGGATTCGTTATTTTCGTCCTCCTTATGGCGTCACTACGCCAAATATTGCTAAAGTAGTCGGATCAGAAAAGTATCACGCTATTGGGTGGACTGTTCGAACATTAGATACTGTTATATCTGATAGAAACAAACTGCTACGGAGAAGTACAGAAAATTTAAAACCCGGAGATATAGTTTTGTTTCACGACACTCTGGATACAACAGTACTTGTGCTTCAGGAATTTATAGACAAAGTAAGGAACAATGGTTTCCGGATTGTCCGACTTGATAAACTGATTAATATTCCCGCCTATGAATAAGCATTTTTTCTCCATCTTGTTTTTATCTGTTCTGACAATTGTGACCATTGCACAACCCGCCGGATTTCACACTTTGAAAGATGAGCCTTTTTTCAGACAAAAATTTTCCGAAACTGCTGTAAAACTCAGTACCATACAAGCTGATTTTGTGCAGGTGAAGAATCTTAATGTACTGGATGAAAAAATTACTTCCAAAGGTAAATTCTGGTTTAAAAAACAAAATAAGGTGAGGATGGAATATAGCAGCCCGTATACCTACCTGATGATTATTAATCAGGATAAAATGACAATTAAGGACGGTGCAAAGTCGACAACTCTTTCTTCGAAGGGCAATAAATTACTTGAGAATGTAAATAAGATTATGATTGACTGCGTACAGGGGACTGCAATTGATAGCAAGGATTTTGTGATCAAAATTTTTGAGAATGAGAAGCAATATCTTCTTGAGATGGTTCCCGCAAAAAAGGTAATGCTTGAATTCATTTCTGATATACGTTTGTATATTGAGAAAACTGACTACTCGGTACACAAAATGGAAATGATTGAGCCAAATGGTGATAATACAATATTTACTTTTTTGAACAAGAAATTTAATGAAAACATCGCGGAAACTTTTTTTACTGTGCAGTAGTACTCTGTTTCTGCTCTCCGCATGTGGACCTTCTCCGTATGCATTCTTAAAAGCAACAAGTCCTGCTCCGGCCTGCCTGTCTTTATTGAAACCGGATTTCAAAACAGTTCTCTACAATACGAAAGTGGATATCGTTGGCAAGCATCTGAGTGGATTGTTATTGGTGAAAAAGATGCGTGACGGTTCAGCACGTGTCGTATTTGCCAATGAGATGGGTCTTACCTTATTCGATTTTGAGTTTTTCGAGAATGAATTCAGAGTTCTCTATTGTATTAAAAAGTTAAACAAAAAAGTTGTGCTTCGTGCTTTAAGGAAGGATATTGGTTTGATACTTCAAGCCGGTTTTGATTATTCCAATGTGAATTGGTACAAGTCGGGTTCAGCTATGTATTTTGCGTTTCCCGATGGCAATGAGACTACTTACCTCATTACAGATACCAATTGTATTGCCTTGCATCGTATCGAATATGCCTCAAAATATAAACAGAAAGTTATTGTGAATTTAACCGCGACACAGGATGGATTGCCGGATTCTATATATATTGCACATCAGGCATTTGAATTCAATATCGCCTTAAAGCAGATAATCAGGAAAGATGCTCCGGAATAAATTTTACAAAACCCTATCTGTTGAAAATGAAGTTCTTAACTCAGTCAGGTCTCTGGTTGAGATTAATGCTTCTGACCCTATTTTCACGGGGCATTTTCCATCTGTTCCGATAGTTCCGGGGGTTTGCATGATGCAGATGATTAAAGAGAAGTTGGAGGATCAGCTAAACAGACCATTACAATTAACAAAAGCTGCCGGTTTGAAATTTTTAGCTGTAATAAATCCCTTTGTGGATCCGAATTTAACAATTCACGTTTCCTACTCCACAGAAACAGATGGAACTGTCATTGCTGAAGGATCTATTTCCACCTCTGACAAAACTTTTTTTAAGTTATCAAAGGCAGTCTACAGATAAAGGGATGGGAAGCATTGAATCGTACCCTGAGAAATTTATAGAATTAAAAGTTTGTGTTTTAATTCCGACATACAATAACGCCGGAACATTGTTTCAGGTTATCGAGGATGTTTCCATTTACACTAAAAATATTTTTATCATCAATGATGGTTCCACGGATAGTACAATTGAAATCCTGGCAAAATTTCCCGCCATCTCTTCTCTAAGTTATCATCCCAATAAGGGAAAGGGATGGGCTCTTCGCAAGGGATTTGAATGGGCAACAAAGGCAGGATTTGATTTTGCGATCACCATTGATTCTGATGGACAACATTTTGCTGATGATCTTCCTTCTTTCATTGATAAGCTGAAAGAAAAAGGACCGGCAATAATTCTTGGCGCGAGAAATATGAATCAGGAAGGTGTTCCGGGCAAGAGTAGTTTCGGGCATAAGTTTTCAAATTTCTGGTTTTGGGTGGAAACAGGTGTTAATGCACCGGACACTCAAACAGGTTATCGTCTCTATCCATTGAAGTTAATCCGGGACATGAATTTCTTTACAAAGAAATATGAATTTGAGATTGAAGTGCTGGTACGTTCATCATGGAGAGGTGTCAAAATGGAATCAGTACCCATCAAGGTGTACTATTCTCCAAAGGAGAGCAGGATTTCACACTTCCGTCCATTTAAAGACTTCTCAAGAATTTCTTTGTTGAACACCATTCTGGTCATCATTACTCTATCGTACATCATTCCCCGTAATTTTCTCCGGACATTGTTCACGAGATCAACTTATACCAGAATTACGGATAAAATTGTAGCCTCCAATGAATCCAGAATGCATTCTTCAATATCACTGGCCTTCGGTGTTTTCATGGGTATAATCCCTATATGGGGTTTCCAGCTGATTGTGGCTATATTATTATCAGTCCTTTTTCGATTGAATAAACTGCTTGTAATTCTTAGTGCCAATATCAGCATCCCGCCTATGATACCATTGATTGTCTTTTTAAGTTATAAACTTGGAGGATTGATTCTTGGCGATTCTGCCGGAGTTCAAATGGCATTTGATAATTCCATATCACTTGAATCTGTACGAATTGGATTTGTTCAGTATGTTTATGGAAGTCTGCTATTAGCACTTGTCGCTTCTCTGGCAACAGGTTTGCTGAGCTACATATTATTAAGTCTTATGATGAAGAAAAGAGTATAACATAAAAATGGGTAACTTATTTCTAAGGATATTTTATTTCTTCGAGAGGCACACTAAATCATTTTATGTTGCTTTATTCGGGTGCCTTGCTATTCTGATATTCTTTGCTTCAAAGGTTAAGATACAGGAAAGCGTTGTCCAGATGTTACCTCAGGATAAGACTACGGAGAAATTGAATAAATTTTATCAGAATTCAAAAATTTCAGACCGGATACTTTTCAGAATTTCCGCACAGGACAGCACACAGCATTCCGATCCCGACAGCATGGTGCTTATCTGCGATAAACTGATTTCATTATTGGATCAAAATTCAGCTGAGTATATTGAAACTATAGAGTACAGAACGCATGACAGTTCAATGACTGCTATGCTGGCTGCAATTGACGAAAATCTTCCTTATTTTCTGCAGGAAGAGGATTATTCCCTGCTCGATTCTCTGACCCAAACTGCGGCGATTGCAAGTAAGGTTGAAGAGAATTACAAAACCTTAAGCGGGCCTGCCGGAATGAGCATGAGTAAATTTATTGTCAAAGATCCGCTGGGATTTAATTTCATTGCTTATAAAAAGCTTCAAAATTTAAATGGTGATGAAGAAATCGCTTTGTACAATGAGCACTTCTTTAGTCACAACAATAAATATCTGTTGTTTTTTCTGAGTCCTAAGTATTCATCCTCTGAAACATCAAAAAATTTCGAGTTTTCGGAAACGATTGAAAAAAGTGTACAAGAATCGGTTCAGGGTACCGGATATAAAGTCAGTTATTTCGGTGCTCCCTTGGTTGCCGCGGGGAATGCAGCTCAGATACGTAAGGATATTTTACTTACAACCAGTCTCACTGTTCTGTTATTAATCATAATGGTAGCGTGGTATTTCAAAAGAATAAGTTATTCAGTGCTGATGATCTTTCCTGTTGTATTTGGTGCAGCTTTTGCTTTAGCGGCCATCTACTTTTTAAAAGGGGATATCTCTGTTATCGCCATAGGAGCCGGATCTGTTGTGTTGGGTATTGCTGTCAATTATTCCATCCATTTTTTAATGCATCAGCGCTATCACGGGAATGTAAAGGAAGCTATCAGAGAATTGGCATTTCCGATGACAGTGGGAAGTCTGACAACCATTGGTGGTTTTCTTTGTCTTCAATTTGTTAAGGCTCCCGTCCTTCAGGATCTGGGACTCTTTGCAGCTTTATGTCTGGTGGGGGCCGCACTTTCTTCGTTAATATTTCTACCGCATTTTATTTCGAAGAACGCTATCGTTCCAGGAAAGATCGAAAGAGAAATGTCTGCTTATGAAAAGTTCATTTTGAATTTGCAAAAGAACAAGCGCCTTTCACTGGTCTTCATTCTGTTGACGCCTCTCTTATTATATTTCGCGAAGGATGTTCGTTTTGAAGATGACATGAATAAAATAAATTACATGTCACCCGCGCTGAAGGAGTCCGAATCAGAAATGAATCGTATCGGTTCTTTCTATCACAAATCAATATTTGTAGTTGCAACAGGTAAGAGCCTGAATGATGCTTTGGAGAAAAGTGAATCAGCTCAACCACAGATCCGGGAAATGCAAAAAGATGGTCTATTAAATTCTTATACCGGTGTTTCATCTTTTATTATTTCAGAAAAGCAACAGAATGAAAGACTACAGCGTTGGAAAAATTTCTGGTCGGAAGGAAGAAGCGAGCGTGTTATTCAGGATCTGATCAGAGAAGGGGAGAAGTGGCATTTTAAAAATTCAGCCTTCACTAATGTGACACGGTTACTTAACAGAGAGTTTGAGCCATTAAATGATTGCGGACTGTCCACATTGGGGAAAAGTGTCGCAGGAAATTTTGTAGAGAATAATAATGGCGAGTACCATGTCATTACCATGTTGAAGCCAGCGACAGGTAAAACTGCAGATGTCTATTCTTCACTTTCAATGCACCCTGAACTCATTGTCTTTGACCGGCAGTTTATTGTAGATAACCTGGTTCGCATTGTAGGAGAAGATTTTAGTTTCATAGCCATCTTTTCTTCCATTCTCGTTTTTCTCGCTTTATTGATTTCTTATGGAAGAATAGAACTAGCTCTCATTTCTTTTATCCCAATGGTAATAGCCTGGATATGGATACTCGGGATTATGTCCTTGTTGGGAATAAAGTTCAACATCATTAATATAATTCTTTCTACTCTTGTTTTTGCGCTAGGGGATGATTATTGCATTTTCACTATGGATGGATTGCAACAGGAGTATGCCAGAAGAAAGAAAAGTCTTGTTTCTGTAAGAGCCTCCATTCTATTTTCCGTGATCACAACTATTATCGGTTTAGGAATTCTGATTTTTGCAAAACATCCGGCGCTTCAATCGATTGCATTAGTTTCAATCATCGGACTTGCATCCGTTTGGCTCGTATCGCAGACATTGCAACCGATGTTATTTCGATTGTTGATAACGAGTCCTACTGAAAAGAAAAATCCTCCTTACACACTATGGGGATTAATTAAATCTGTCTTTGCTTTTTTGTATTTCGTATTTGGTGCTTTTTTACTCACACTTATCGGCATCATTCTGTTTAAGTTAAACCCTTTTCATGGTCGGAAAACCAAATATACCTTTCATTGGGTTTTAAGTAAATTTATGGGATCATTGATTTACATCATGGCGAATGTGAAGAAGGTCATCATTAACGAGACAGGAGAGGATTTCTCTAAACCCGCTGTGATCATTGCCAATCACCTTTCATTTCTTGATATTCTATCTCTGGGTATGTTGAATCCCAAGTTGATATTTCTTACTAACAGATGGGTATGGAACTCTCCTGTATTTGGCTTTGTAGTAAGAATGGCGGATTATTATCCGGTAGCTGAAGGGGTTGATAATAGTGTTGAAAAGCTTGCTCAGCGAATCAAAGAAGGTTATTCTGTTGTTATTTTTCCTGAAGGATCAAGATCAGTAGATGGTGTGATCAAACGATTTCACAAAGGAGCATTTTTTCTTGCGGAGCAACTAAAGGTTGATTTGCTTCCCATCGTACTCCATGGCACAGGTTACTGTATGACGAAAGGACAATTTCTTCTAAAAGACAGTCAGATTACCATAAAATATTTGCCGAGAATTTCTCCGTCAGACTCCCGCTTTGGAACCGCCTATGCCGAACGCGCTAAACTTGTTGGTCGTTATTTCAGAGCTGAATATAAAATTCTAAAGGAGTATGTTGAAACTCCTGTTTACTTCAGAACACATATTATCAGTGACTTTATATACAAGGGACCTGTTCTGGAATGGTATATGAGAATAAAATTACGACTTGAAAATTATTATAAAGTTTTCAACGAGCTCATTCCTAAATCTGGAAAGATTCTTGATCTTGGATGTGGATATGGTTTTCTTTCTTACATGTTGGGATATTTGTCTCCGGAGAGAAAGATAACAGGAATTGATTACGACGAAGATAAAATCGAGATCGCGCAAAAAGGTTACTCAAAAGGAGAAAATGTTACGTTTATAAAACAGGATGTGATGGAATTTCCACCGGATAAGTACAACGCGATTATCTTGAGTGATGTCCTTCATTATCTTCAACCGGAGCAGCAAAGGAGATTACTGGATCGCTGTATTGAAAATCTAGAGTCCGGTGGGGTTTTCGTGATTCGTGATGGTGTTAAAGAGTTAAAAGGCCGCCATAAAGGAACCAGACTTTCAGAGTTGTTTTCGACGCGTATATTTTCATTTAATAAAACGGAGAACAAAACACTTTCTTTCATATCCTCCGGATTCATTGAAGAATTCGCGCTTAGCAGGGACTTGAATATCACTAAAATTGACAACTCAAAATTTACATCAAATATTATTTTTTCTTTAAGAAAGAAGTAAGAGATAATTTGCATCGCTATTGTGAAGGCGTAGCAACTAGCCCGCTGGGCGGAATGTTGTGTGAAAGCCTGTGCGCAAGCTCATTCCGC
>CAYHFJ010000151.1:0-8766 GCA_964355885.1 uncultured Flavobacteriales bacterium | reverse complement strand
AAAGGGCAATAACAATGTAGTCGGCTTGAGTCCTAGCAGAATTTTTTATTGCAGAAGGGGAAATTAAATCTGGCTGACAGGGCATATTAATCCTGCCAGCGAGATAGAAAATTGGTATAATTACTAAGAATTAATACCCCGAATTTTGATCCAATGTTCCACCAAGAGCCTTATAAGTATCAATTTCCTGCTGTGGTATTGGGCACAAGTAATCTCTTGATTTATTAAATACACGGTTTTGCGCATTCGTAAACCTGGCATCTTTATTCAGATCATATTGGCTCTCAATGCCGGAATATGAAACAAAACAATCATCATCGATCCTCGGAACTTTCGTTGCAGTTGCAGTTTTTAAGATTCGTCCATATATGATGACGGGCATTACTTTTTCTGCTATACCCCATCTACGGATGTCAAACAAACGAAATCCTTCATCAGCCAATTCAACTTTTCTCTCCCGCCGAATGATGTTTTTCAGCTCAGCTTGGTTACTGGTAACAATGGCTGGATAACTGCTGGTATTAGCAACATTGGTTCCATAAGCACGTGCACGTATCCTGTTGATGGCATTCAAAACGGTTGCATCTATCTGACCTGACTCGATTTTTGCTTCAGCATAGGTCAACAAAATTTCAGCATACCGCATTAAAGTGAAATTTTGATCGTCCCAATCGCGCTTTAAAACCTGATCCTCTTCAATTGTGTTTTTCTTCCAGAGGTAGCCACAGAATGCTCCTGGCCAACTTACTGTTCTGCAGTCTTTGTTGTCACCGCCAATTGTACCATTGGCAAGTCTAAACTTTAAACTATCAATATGACTTTCAAAGATAGTTCCAGCCCACAAACTTTGAGGTGTAATTATCGATGCTTTCAAACGTGGATCCCTATTTTCAAAAGGTTTTTTGGGGTCATAAACACTGGATTTATCAATTGGTTTTCCATCGGTAGCTTCATAAGAATCAATCATCGATTGAGTAGGAACAGTCACACTAAAGCCACCAAGATTTCTGGAACCTTGAGCTACTGAGAACTGAGAGGTTGAAAATCCATCTTTAAATGGCATAACGAGCATAATTTCAGCAGAAGCCTGACCGCTCAACTGAAATAGTTTTTCGTAACTTGAATTTAAACTATAGCCCATTGCTGCCTCATTGTCCATAATGGCTTTTGCAGAAGTAGCAGCCTCAGCATATCTTTTGTTGTAGAGAGCAATTCTGGCTCTCAATCCTAAAGCTACACCTTTTGTAATCTTTCCTTTTGACGCCAAAGGCCATGTTAAGGGCAAAGCCTCGGAGGCTGATTGGAGATCTACAAGCAATTTATCAACAATAGTAGCTTTTGCTGTTCGCGGAATCAGAGCATCTGCAGGGGAAGCTACAACTCCCTCCAGATATGGAACTGCGCCAAACATTTCCGTCAGATACATATAATTGTAGGCGCGTATAACCAACGCTTGTGCTTGGATCTCTTTGTACCGGCTATCTGGCACAACACTTTTTGCCCTGGCCATATTTTGCAAAAGCGAATTTGAGCGTGCAATACCTCTGTAGAATAATGAATATGCCTGTTGGAAACCACCTGTGGATGCACTGTGATTGCCAGCTCCCAAATCAATAAAGCCACCTGTACCTATTCCTCTGCAAATTCCAATATCCGAAGCTGCATTATCCATAACTACCTGAACAGGAAGGCGATAATCTGTAGTAAATATTAGTGAGTTATAAGCTCCCGCAAGTGCAAGCTCCAATTCTTGTTCGTTGGTGAAAAAAGAAACATCAACGGGCTCTGTCAATGATTCCAGATTAAGTATTTTGTTGTCACATCCTCCTAAACTAAGTGATAGTAGCAGAAATATGATTATTTTATAGTTTTTCATATGGATGACCTTTTAAATTATTTATACTTAAAACTTTAAATTTATTCCCATGGTAAAACTTGACGTAATCGGGTAAATAGCTCCTTGCGAGCCATTGGGGATTAAGGGATCTATGCCAACGGGTAATTTATCAAAAGTGAACAAGTTTTGGCCAGAGAAATAAATCCTGAGATCGTCAACCATAATCTTTTTTAGTATTGTTTTGGGAATGGTATAACCAACAGTAATATTTCTCACGCGCAAATAGGAAGCGTTAAACACCCAAGTGCTACTGGTTTGATTATCATTACTCCCAAAACTTGTGGCAGCCAAAAGCGGATAATTTGCTTCTGTATTTGTAGGACTCCAAAATTCCTGGACATGCCATTCCTGGATTTTGCCGGCATTGTACAACGGCCAGACAACATCTCCTCCTAACAATACATCCCTCTTGCCAACTCCTTGCAGAGAAACCGATACATCAAACCCCTTATATCCGGCATTCAGATCCAATCCATAAGTCATGGTAGGAAATGGGTTTCCTAAAGTTACACGATCATCCGGGTTAATTTTACCATCTGACTTATCCTTGATACCATCGGCATTAGAATCAATGGTCAGTTGATCCTTGTATTGGATATTGCCAGGCTTTAACGATCCAAATTGAGACGGTGCAGCGGCAATAGCAGCAGCATTCTGAAAAATACCAGCAGTTTCATATCCATAAATTAATCCGATTGGACTGCCAACCTGAATTATTGAATTGCCGCTAATAATTGGTCCGGCACCCGCCAAATTAGTTACTGTATTCTTAAGATTGGAAAAATTTAATCTGGCTCCATAAGAAAAATCACCTATTTTATCTTCCCAGTTCATCGAAAAATCCAATCCTTTGTTCTCAACATTTCCAGCATTTTGCATGGAAGGGGAAAGTCCAATTACCAGGGGTATAGGTAGATTTAACAGAATATCTTTTGTTTTCCGAACATAATATTCAGCAGTTATAGATAACCGTTGTTTAAATAAACCAGCATCCAGACCGATATTTGCTGTTTCGGTTGTTTCCCATTGAATTTTGCTGTTAGCCAAAATATCTTGCGTTGCACCTGCAGCAACTAAACCACCAAACATATAATTGTTTTTTCCAAGTGTGATGGACGATGCGTAGGGAAAATTACTACCAATCTGTTGGTTACCAAGCTGCCCCCATGAGGCACGCAATTTTAAATTTGAAAAGAAGTTCAGATTCTTGATGAATTTTTCTTCTGACAACCTCCATCCGGCAGAGAAAGATGGGAATACAGCAACTCTGTTATCAGATGCGAATCTTGAAGAAGCATCCCTTCTTAGGTTTCCTTCAAACAAATATCGATCCTTAAATGAATAATTTAACCTTCCAAAATAGGATACCAGACCAGAATGTGTTGCAGATCCGGAATTGGCGTCATTGGCTTCTGATCCTGCACTTAACACCTGATAGTTCTGCAAAATAAAATCGGTTCTGGAAGCGGCAAATCCTTCAAATTGATCTTTGATAAATTCGTAACCAACAAGTCCTGAAAACGTGTGGCTTTTCAGTTTTTGGGTATACGAGGCCAAAGCATTAAAATTGTCTGTAAATGATCTGTTATTGCTTTGGGCTAAACTATTCCGTGCCGGAACTGTCCGGGTTGACTTTGAATCCCAATCAATAACAGTTTTATAGGTCTTTACAAAAACTTTGTTGTAACCATCATTGTATTCAGGAGAATACATAACAGAGAATTTTAGCCCGGCAATGGGACTGTAGTTGGCCCTCAAAACACCCCTGAAATAATTGGAGCTGTTATTGTTATACCCATCTTCATTCACTGCAGCAATAGGGTTTTTGCCAGCCCAGCCATCTCCCCATGAACCATCCGTATGAATAGCACTATAGATTGGTGGAATACGATAAGCCTGTGCCGTTACATTATCAAGATTCGTTGAAGGCGAATTTGCCAATGACTTACTAAAGCTAAGATCAAAATTAATATCGAATTTTTCGGAAAATTTCATATCAGAATTAAACCGGCCATTGTAACGTTTAAAACCATAATTCACAATATTGGCTCCCTGATCAGTAAAGGAAAGCGAACCCAATACCCTTACTTTTTCGGTACCCCCATTAACGCTCAGATTATGGTATTGCTGAAAACCATTTTCAGTAAATAATTTTTTGATCCAGTCAGTATCCGGATATTTATCAGGATTTGTTGCCATATTTGCGGCATAGCTGTCAATGACCGATTGTTTCTCACCAGAATATTTCAAGAAATCGAGTGCTCCCAGAAATTTAGGCTGATTGGTAACCTGCTGCCATCCAACATAATTGGAATAATTCACAGACATTTCTCCTGTTTTTGCTCTCTTGGTAGTAACGAGGATAACCCCATTCGAACCTCTTGAACCATAAATTGAAGCTGCAGCAGCATCTTTCAATACAGAAATATTCTCAATATCATTCGCATCAATGTTGTTAATATCGCCTTCGATCCCATCAATGAGGATCAAAGGATCATTTGATGCTCCGATAGACCCGACACCCCTGATGCGTATCGTTGCACCATCATTCCCTGGTTGTCCGCTTGACTGAATAGCTGTAAGCCCAGGCGACAAACCCATAAGTGCCTGTGAAGTCTGCGCAACAGGTTGTCTGGCCAATTTGGATCCGGCAATGGTTTCAACTGACCCAGTCATATTAACTTTTCGTTGTGTTCCATAGCCAACTGCCACAACTTCTTCAATTCCGATTGCATCATCAACCAGTGATACATTAATTATTGATTTGTTAGCAACGGTAATCTCCTGAGCTTTCATCCCGACAAACGAAAATATCAAAATAGCATTTCCAGGAATATTTGATATCGAATATTTGCCGTCAACATCGGTGATAACTCCAAGAGAAGTCCCTTTTAAAACCACCGAAACACCAGGGAGTGAACCTCCTGAGGAGTCAGTAACTTTGCCGGTAATCTTCTTTCCCTGAATGGTTTGCTGAATTACCTCCGTTATCTCTTCGTTGGGTTTGTGGATAACGATCAGTTTGTTGTTGATGGTATAAGTCAACTCTGTGCCAGTTAAAACATCGTTAAGGATTTTTTCGACAAGCGCATCGTTTTCGTTCATGTTCAACCGTTTGGAACGGTCTAGCTGACCCATGTTGTAAAAAAAGGAAAAGTCCGACTGATGTTCAATCATGTCAAATATTTCCTCGAGGGTCAGATTGTTGCCAACCACTTTCAACCTGGTGTTCTGAGAATAAGTTGAAGCAGGAAGTTGAAGCAAGGCAACAAAGAAGATAAGAATGGTTAATTTCATAATCCGTAGGGTTCGGGTCAGGCCAACAGATGTGGACCAACTCTGGTTAATCCATTTTTTTTTCATAGATTTGTAAATGTTAAGACAATTAATAACTAAAATTGATTGTTTGAAGGCAAAATGTTGTGGAGACAGTTTGCCTTCTTTTTTTCTGATTTTTTAATACCGGATTGTTCTAAAACAGGCTCTTCCGGCTTGTTTTCTTAGTTTTCACGCATAGGCATTTAACTTAATTATTTGATTTGTAGATTATCTCAAATTCGCGAAATGAGGATCGTTTGTAATCGATCGGCGAGGTAAGTCTCAAAGCATCAAGTACCTGCCAAATGGTCTCCTGGTTTTTAAACCTGCCTGTATAGGTGTAATTCATCAATCGCGTATCGGAACAGGTCAATTTTACATCATACCATCTTTCCAACCGTTTGGTCAGGTCCGAAAACCGGATGGATTTGAAAATGAACTCCCCATTTTTCCAGGCAGTCTCCTGTTCAACATCCGCATTCGCCAAAGAATACTTCTGCGCAATCCCATCCATCATGAATTTTTCACCTGGTTGGAGCACAAACTCCTGTTTCAAATTGTGAAGTTGAAGTTTTACTTTTCCTTCGGCAAGTGTAGTGGAAGTAAAAACGTCTTCGCTGTAGGCACAAACGTTGAATCGTGTTCCGGTGACCTGGATATCGAAGTTTTTCGTTTTTACCAGGAAGGGATGTCCTGCATCAGATTTCACCTGGAAATAGGCCTCCCCAGATAAGGTCACACTTCTGTTCTTACTTGTAAATGAATTGGCGTAAGTAAGTTCACTGCCCGAATTTAAATTGATTACCGTACCGTCAGCCAGGGTAACTTTGGAACGCGAACCCAGCGGAACAGAGACAACCTGGTACCCATCATTGTTTTTCTCCACCGGCTCAGGCACAAAGAGGTTGATAACCAAAGCCAAAAGGAGAACCGCCGCTACGGCAATCGCACTGCGAACAAACAGCATTCGTGATTTTCTACTCCGGAAGTATTGTTCTTTGTAAAACTTGGCCAATTGAACTTCTGTGTGATCAGCCATTTTCCGGGAAGAATCCCACAAGTCTTTTAAAGCAATATATTCTTTCTTGTTTTGTTCTGACTCATTGACCCAGGCCAACAGTTTTGCGGTTTCGACCTCACTGCATTCCCCGCTAAAATGGCGAACGATCAGATTTTCCGTGTCGTTGTATGCTTCCCTCATTGATCTTAGTTGCGTTTGATACCTTAATAACAACTTAGAAATGAAAACTACGTCAGGAAGGTGAATCTATTTTTTAAATGTGCCGGACAATTGCATCAGGACAAAAAATGTTTTGGGGGATATCTTCTCTTTGAGGAGGGTAAGTGCCCTGAAAATACGGGTCTCAACCGTTCGCACCGGGATATTCAGTTGCTTGGCAATCTCCTTGTTTTTAAGCCCTTCGTACCGGCTTAACACAATAACCTCTTTGTATATAGGCAACAACGAATTGATGGCTTTCTCCAGTTGCTGCAAACTTTCTTTTTCTATCAGTGAATTCTCGCCTGACTGGTAATGAAAGGCTTCCAATTCTTTCAATTCCGCTGCCGCGATCTGTTCGTATTTGCGAATGACTTTTCTATGTTTGATATAGTTTAAACAACTGTTTTTTACGGCATTGAACAGATAAGATTGAATCTTCAACTCATCCACTCCCAACTTTTCATTTTCCCACACCGAAAGGAAGACATTCTGTACGATATCCAAAGCATCACTTTCATTTTCAATAAATTTCAGTGTGAACAAATAGAGCCGATGGTGGTATTTCCGGAATACCAAATCAAAATCCATGCTTAGAAAGTTGGTTAAAACCTATCCCAAATATAGCATCAAATTACCGTAAAACAAACCATCTCACTTATTTCTATTCTTGGAATTGGAACCCTGATCCCCGTATCCGTCAACTAATGTTTTAGCTTTTCTCCGGCAATCACGGAATTTACAGCTAAATTACTGATTGGAAGATTCAATTTCACCCAATCGTCCGGCAAAGCACCCGGATGTTTAAAATGTACTAAGGCACAATTCTAAGAGCACAGGAATTTTTATTTACCTGGTTAATAAAGATAATATATTAGCTATTTATGTAATTTATTATTAACTTTGGATAATATATTATCCACAAAAGATGTATTCATTAGAACCAACTCCGCTGGAGATAAGTAAAAAACTGGCCAGGAAACACCGTACATTGCGAAAACAGCTTTCTATGTCGCAGGAGGAGATGGCCGAACGTTCAGGTGTATCCCTGGGAAGTTTAAAGCGTTTTGAGAACTCAGGGAAAATATCGTTGGATTCGCTGCTGAAACTGATGCACCTTTTGGGTCGGTTGAATGAATTTGACAACTTCCTGCTTGTAAAAGAAAACCTTGATGACGTTAAGAAACTTTTTACGAAATAAACAATGGTCGGTATTAGCAAACTATTCATTGCCAGACGGCTGGGGAAAGCAAAAACCCGGGACGAAAAGAGCTAATGAAACTGGCCACGCATTTTGGGTTGAAAGATGCAGTCCCAATTATTGAGGAAGTTCAGAAAGCCATCAGCCAATGGGGAGCACTTGCAAGGGAATATGGTATCACCAATGAAACAAGGAATACAATTCAATTAGCAATGGATAAGATCAGGGATTAAAAATATATCCCATTATTTCTTTACCACCGTTTAAAACTAGGATATTTCAGACCATTTGGTCTTTTCTTTGTGAAATCTTCGTGCCTTTGAGCCTTAGTGGCTATTCTTTTTCTGCCACAAAGACACGAAAACACTAAGGTTTCACAAAGATAATGGTAAAGACTTTTAACTATAAAATAAAAAAAAAATTAAAAGGGACTTAGTTTACTACAACCGTTTTCCCGGTTAATTTGATCGTCCTGACAACTGATTTTTTATCCGCTGATGAACCACCAACAGCTATTTCAAAAGAACCAGGTTCCACAACCTGTTGGGCATCACTGTTTGTCAGCGAGAAGTCTTCATTTTTAAGATCAAACGTGACAGTCTTTTGCTCTCCCTTGTTCAGGCAGATACGTTGAAAAGATTTCAGTGCCACAATTGGTTGATCACTTGTGCCCGATTTGTTCGAAACATAAAGTTGAACAACCTCTTCCCCATCCATCTTCCCTGCATTTTTGACATCCACCGATACTTTAACGGAGGATGAAGTTAAAGATGATTCATCGACCTTCAAATTACTATATTCGTATTTGGTATAGCTAAGTCCAAAACCAAAAGGATAAAGCGGTGTACCTTTGAAATAGCGGTAGGTGCGTCCCTGCATGTCATAGTTTGAAAAATCAGGAATATCCTTCTCCGATTTGTAATAGGTAACCGGCAATCTGCCTGATGGGTTGAAATCACCGAACAGAAGGCGGGTCAGTGCAATACCTGTTGTTTCTCCGGGATAGAAACCTTGAACAATGGCCGGAAGGTTCTGTTCTTCCCAGTTCATAGCGATGGCACTGCCGCTGAAATTGACAAATACAATTGGTTTTCCGGTCTTGTGAAGATCTTTCAGTAACTCTTCCTGAAT
>CAYHFJ010000150.1:0-8778 GCA_964355885.1 uncultured Flavobacteriales bacterium | reverse complement strand
GATATTGCATTTTGGCGGTGGTGACAATCCTGCACAACAAGAGCAATTGGCTACCTACCTTGAAATCTTTGAGCATGTTTTAGAAGACAGTTTATATGGAGGAAATGTTACTACTTACTTGAAGTCAAGTACAAATCCAATTGTAATCAATCAATCAGATACATTACAGAAGAAAATTGATACAGGTGTTTCAATAATGACATTCTTTGGACACGCTTCCGGTTCAGGTTTCGATCAAAGCACCGACGAGCCCTCTGAATATGGTAACCATGGACGTTATCCTGTCATAGTTGCTAATTCATGTTTTGCAGGTGATATCCATACTTCACAACGAAGTGTAAGTGAAAAATTTGTACTCGAACCTGAAAAAGCAGCTATTGCCTTTATTGCAAGTGTCGGACAAGGAATTCCTCCGGATCTGTTTTCGTATTCCAACGCTTTTTTTGAAAATGCTTCATACTATAATTATGGTGCATCGATTGGTTTTCTGATGAAGAAAGCTATTGAAGCTATTCAGATTCCCGGATCCCCAAATATTCAGATTGTATGCAATGAAATGTCATTGCATGGGGACCCAAGTTTAAAACTAAATAATTTCAGTAAAGCCGAATACATTATTTCAGAACCGGCCATTTCTTTTACTCCTTCGGGTATCACAACTGATATGGACACCTTTTCCATTCACATATCGACACGAAATACCGGAAAGGCCGTACAGGATTCTTTCTATGTCAATATCACCCGAACATTCCCTGATGGAACAGACTCGGTTTATTCTCTAAAACGCGGACGTTGCTACTATCAGGATGATCTGGTAGTGAATGTGACTACCGGTGGTTTTAATGCTGCTGGTATTAATCGCTTCAAAGTGGAAATTGATATTCCTGATTCAGTCAATGAATATAATAACTATTCAAACAATTCAGCAACTGCCTCCCTCTTCATCTCTTCAAATGACATCATCCCGGTATATCCACCAAAATACGCGATTCACCCGTATAATACTGTCACACTGAAAGCGACCACTGCAAATCCCCTTTCCGACACAAGGACATACAAATTCGAAATTGATACAGTTGATATGACTGTTATTGACTCGACACCAGGAATGCAAAGAAGCCCGCTTTATCGTTTTACGCTTGTCACCGATAGCGGTGGAGTAATAACATGGACGCCACCGAATCTCACCTTGCTCGACAGCACTGTATATTTCTGGCGCGTCGCGAATGATTCCATTCATGACGATCCGATTAAATTTAAATGGCAGGAAAGTTCCTTTATGTACATTGCTGGTAAAACCGGTTTTGCGCAATCTCATTTTTATCAATATAAAAGTGATCAATATGAAAATTTACGTTACGACACCCTGAACAGAAAATTTGGTTTTGTCGTTAATAATAAAGCACTAAAGATTCTAACCTATGGTACTCCTGCTGGAATATCAGCCTACAATGAAGTAGGTTATTACCTTAATAATGCACCAATTGAATACAATGGTTGTCAGGGTGATGCCGCGGTGATGATTGCAGTTCTTGATTCCATCTCTCTTGAACCCTGGAGCACTTGTGATATGAATTTTGGACAAGCAAATCAGTTTGTATTAACAAGTGGAGTCTGTGGCACAACTTCAGCATCCGGATTTATTCCGGGATGTAACCGAAACCGTCCTGAAAATTATTTCTTCTTCAGATTCAACAACCCGACTCAGATTCAGGCGATACAAAATTTCATTGATCAGATACCTAATGGAAATTATGTACTTGCTTATAGTTGGTTCAATACAGCATACTCGGGTGCCGATCCGACTTTTGTGAATAGCTTTAGTAATCTTGGGTTCACTATGAGTTCTTTGCAGGATAACACACCTTTTGCCCTCTTCATTCGGAAAGGATTTCCCGGAACTAAGGAGGAACAATTCGGGAACACACCAGGCGACACACTTGCATTGACGACACTTTTAAGTAGCATCTGGAACAGGGGAAAACTCACTTCAGAAATCATCGGGCCAACTACCCGTTGGGAGTCCTTGCATTGGAATCAGGTTCCGGCAGAAAATCCAACCAATGATCTTATACACTTAAACATATTAGGTCTTAATGATGCTACTAATGTGTGGGATACTCTATCGACCGAAATTCTTTACAGCACATCAGGAAAAGACACAAGCCTTGCATGGATTTCCGCCAGTAACTATAGATATTTAAAATTGCAAACCTTTACACAGGACGATACGCTTCGCACCCCTGCTCAAATGAAATACTGGAGGGTTTACTATGATGAAGTTCCAGAATGTGCACTGAATCCTAATCGTTCATTTTATTTCTACAATAATCCCTTGAATGAAGGTGATACTATTCGTATGCAAATTGCAGTCGATAATCTTGGAAACCTTCCAATGGATAGTTTGGATATGAAATTTTATTTATATGACAATAACCGGATCAGGCATAATTTTCCAACACTTAAACTGGATTCTCTGCGTATTGGACAGTATCTAATCGCAAATATGGTAATCGATTCCACATTCGGGTTATCAGGAAATAACAGTCTATGGGTGGAAGCCAATCCTCTTGGGACTCTGCATCAGACTGAAAAATATCATTTCAATAATATTGCAGAAGTAAAATTCAGAGTCAACAGGGATCAGGTAAATCCTATCTTGGATGTGACTTTTGATGGAGTGCACATCCTTGACGGGGACATCGTAAGTGGAAAACCAAATGTGAGTATTCAGCTGCATGATGAAAATAAATTTCTTGCATTGAATGACACTTCTAACTTCAAGGTGTATGTTAGAGCACCGAACAGCAATACTTCACAGAGAGTTTACTTCAATTCCGCAGTCTATGCTCAGTCGATGCGTTTCACCGCTGCCATGCTGCCTAAAAACAGTTGTAAGATAGACTGGAATCCGGAATTTCTGGAAGATGGAGTTTATACTTTTGAAGTAGAAGCCACAGACGCCTCAAAGAATGAAAGTGGTAAATACAATTACCGGATCTCTTTTGAGGTTGTCAACAGATCAACAATTACTGAAGTACTGAATTATCCAAACCCGTTCTCTACCTCCACCCGATTTGTATTTACATTGACTGGAAATGAAATACCAAGCTACATGAAAATTCAGATCATGACTATTAGTGGCAAAATTGTACGGGAAATCATGCAGACTGAACTGGGGAATGTACACATCGGCAGAAACATTACCGACTATGCGTGGAATGGGAAAGATGAATTTGGAGACCAGCTTGCCAACGGATTATATCTCTACCGTGTAATCACTGACATCCGGGGTGAATCAATTGAACATCGCGCTACAGAAGCCGACAAATATTTTAAGAAAGGTTGGGGAAAAATGTATCTGATACGATGAGTAAAACCATCCAATGAAATTAAACCGGATTCAAAATGGATCCGGTTTTTTTGGGTCCATATTCTCAAGTAAAAGGCAGTCTCAAAAAAATCAATATTACTTTAAATTATGGTAGACAGCCTGTACATCATCGTCTTCTTCGAACTTGTCAATCAACTGTAGAATTTCGTCCTGCTGATCCTCATTGAGTTCTACGGTAGTAACCGGTAGCCTTTCCAAAGCCGATTTTGTTATCGCTATACCGTGGTCATACAGTGCCTTCGACATCTTACCAAAATCTTCGAACAGTGTATAGATTATTATTTCGTCTTCATCAACTTCCAGACTTTCGAGACCGAAGTCTATTAGTTCGAGTTCAAGATCATCAGTGTTTACTTTTCCGTCATTTGCAATACGGAACACTCCTTTTCTTTGAAACAGAAAATCAAGCGAACCTGTCTTTCCAAGAGTTCCATTACCCCGGTTAAAATACATTCTGATATTAGCAACTGTACGTGTAGGATTGTCAGTCGCGGTTTCTACCACGATGGCTACCCCATTTGGCCCATAACCTTCATAGATTGATTCTTCAAAATTCCCTTCATCCTTAGTGCTTGCCTTCTTGATCGCGTTGTCTATGCGATCCTTGGGCATATTCAAGCCCTTCGCGTTCATGACTGCGGTTCGCAGCCGGGCATTATTGTCAGGATCCGGGCCTCCACTTTTTACTGCAATTGCAAGCTCCCTCCCGATCTTGGTGAAGGCTTTTGCCATTTTATCATTACGCGCAAACATTTTATGTTTGCGTTTCTCGAATGCTCTTCCCATACAAGCCGGATTAATTTTAAGTCACAAACCTAATGGATTCTGTAAATATTAACAAATTTCGCAGGAATGAATAGTTAAAGGCAAGGTATTGAATGACTTGAATCACAGCTATTCCTCTTGTGAGAATGAATATAAGTGGATGCAAAAAGTCAATTTTATTTGCTATTCAATCTAAACCGGACATATTATCTAAATTATAAGAGCAATACGAAATAAGTAGGAACCGGTACAGTAAACTTTGCTGAGGTTAATGCATGTCGTCTTCATCTCTTTCCTCTAAAGCCTTTGCCTGAGCCTCGCTACCTGGCTTTCCGATAACTTTATAATTTCCATCTCCACGCAAAATACTTGCATATATGGATTGATCATTAAGTACATCTAAAGCCTTTTTGAGATCCTGATCATTTTTAAAGCTGTTCTCCAGCCGTCCTTTTTGATAATAGTACCTTGCTGTAATTTCACCCTCAAGAATTTCCTTGATTTCATCATGACGATTCTGAAGATCCCGCTTCTTATCATCAGCCAATTTCAATTTTATCGCATCGAATTCCGCATTCAGTGCATTGAATCTTTTATCTTTTTTCGCTGCATTTCGGAACGCGTCAAGTTGCACTTCACTGCGGTCGGTATATTCATAAGTTTTACCCTGGAGGTAAGCAATAAAACTCTGGTATTGATCTTCGCTTATTGAAAAATTCTTTGCTGCCGGGATTGAGTCATTCTCTCTGGCAAACTTGTTTGCATAATCAAAGATGTGATAATTGCGGAAAAGTGCTTGTGATAAAGTGCTGTAAGACCTTGGGTCTGTATAAATATCCGGGAAGATCCCACTACCATCGTATACAACTCTATTTCCCTTTGTCTTAAATTCGTTGATAAGAGAATCAGGAACCTTCGCAACACTTCCATCTGAAGCTCGATGGCTGTAATCCAAAGCTTGTATACAACGACCGCTTGGAGTGTAATACTTTGCAATTGTTACTTTCATCAAGGTATTATATGATAAATTATACGTTTGTTGAACCAAGCCCTTTCCAAAAGTTCTTTGTCCTACCACTACCCCTCTGTCTAATTCCTGCATAGCACCGGTAACGATTTCGGAAGCTGACGCTGAACCCCGATCAATAAGAACGACAATTGGGATTTGTGAATCTACAGCGGTGCGCGTAGCGAAATATTCCATATTCATTTCACGGATCTTTCCTTTTTGGGAAACAATCTTTTGTCCTTCGTCTACGAATAAATTTACAATGTCAACTGCATCACGTAACAGTCCGCCTCCATTTCCTCTCAGATCAAGAATAAGGGATTTCATTTCAGGATTTTTCTTCAGATCAAGTAAAGCCTGCCTCACTTCATCAGCGGAATTTTCAAGGAATTGTGTGAGTTTAATATACCCTGTGCTTGCATTCACCATTCCATAATAGGGAACATTTTTAAATTTAATTTCATCACGAACGATGGTCATCTCAATAGGTTGTGCTGTACCTTCACGCCTGATCTGCAACACAACAGATGTACCCTTCTGTCCCTTCATGAAGTTTGTAACGTCATCAACCTTTCTATTAACTGTTGAATTCCCATTCACAGAAAGAATCTGATCACCCACTTTGAGTCCATTCTTTTGCGCAGGGAAACCTTCATAGATCTCACTGATTTCAATTTTCCCATCTCTTTGATGAACCAAAGCTCCAATACCTCCGTATTCTGCGGAGACATGAGTCATCCTGTAATCTTCAATATCACTTTCAGGTATAAAAATTGTGTAGGGGTCAAGGGATCCCAGCATCGCATCGATACCCTTTTTCATTAATGCTCCCGGTTGAACACTGTCAACATAATACATATTGACATCCCGGAAAAGTGTAGTGTAAATATCAAGATTCTTACTCACTTCAAAATAGTAATCTTCAACAAAAGCCAGTGACAGGGTAGAACTTGCTACGATTGCACCTATATAAATGACTTTTTTGCGGCGTTTCCACCAGTTGCTTACTTTCTTCATAGTTATTATTGATCCGGGTTAAAAACTAACTTGTTAATCAACTGCAAGAACGGAAAAAAGTAGAATGTTATTCATTAAAAAACGTTAATTCTTTCACAAGTGGATAATCCGGATAGCCTGTCCACCTTTTTCCGTTTAGGTTTGACCATTTAACTTCAGCATAATACAGCGTAATTGAGGCCTAATAAGGGAAATTTATTTTCCAAATGAACGGGAATTTACTGGTCAAGATGTCCGGATTATCCACCCACCTTAAGATATGAAATTTTTATCTTAGAATAAATTAATTACTTTCAGCATCAAATTTAAACAAAGCAATGAAATACAATCGTCTGTTTCTAATATTTACTTGTCTTAGCATCACTATTTTATTTTCGTCTTGCCATTCAAGACGAATGGTCGATCTGATCATCCACAATGGAACAATTTATACTGTAAACAATGCCTTTTCCATAACACAGGCTATGGCTGTTAAAAATGGAAAGATTGTTTCCATTGGAACGTCAGACGATATTCTGGATGATTATCAATCAGATAATATAATTGACCTGAAAGGAAAATTTGTATACCCAGGTTTCATTGATTCGCATTGTCATTTCTTTGGGTATGCAACAGACCTCTTAAAATGCGATTTAACAGGGACTACATCATTTCAAGAAATTCTGGATACTCTTGTTGCCTTTTCAAAAACAAATCAATTTGAATGGCTTTTAGCCCGTGGCTGGGATCAAAACGACTGGCTTATAAAAGACTATCCTACTAAAGAAAAACTGGACAGCTTATTTCCCGATCTGCCTGTCTACATATTACGTATTGACGGACATGCTGTTTTATGCAATCAAGTTGCATTGGATCTTGCAGGGGTCACTCCGGAATCGAGTATACAAGGTGGAGAAATCCTGCAGAAAGAAGGAGAACTAACCGGTATCTTGATAGACAATGCAGTTGAAATTGTCAGAAGTAAAATTCCGGAGTTTAGTAAAGCATTGGTCGAAGAGGCTTTGTTAAAAGCTCAGGAAAATTGTTTTTCAGTTGGCCTGACAACAGTTGATGATGCCGGACTTGGAAAAGACTCCATCGCGGTAATTCAAAAATTGCAAAATGAAAACAAGTTAAAACTCCGGGTATACGCTATGATGTCTGACGACAAATCTACTCTCGAATATTATCTCAAAACCGGACCTCTTATCGGTGAGCGCCTCACTGTGCGTGCCATTAAAGTATATGCTGATGGGGCACTGGGTTCACGTGGCGCGTGTTTGAAGCAGGCATACAATGATCAAGCCGGCCATTTTGGCTATATGATCCATGACTATGATTATCTGGAAAAACTTGCTCAGAAAGCAAAAGGAAATGGATTTCAAATGTGCGCTCATGCCATCGGAGATTCTGCCGTTCAAACAGTACTCAATGTCTATAGTGATTTTGTGAGTGGAGAAAACAACAAAAGGTGGCGAGTGGAGCATTGTCAGGTAGTAAGTTCAAAGACGATGAGAATGTTTGGAGACAATTCTATCATTCCATCTGTGCAGCCCACACATGCGACCAGTGATATGTACTGGGCAGAAGAACGTCTTGGTTCAAGCAGAATAAAGTATGCCTACGCTTACAATGATCTTCTCCAAAATGCGGATGGAATTATTGCTTTGGGAACAGATTTTCCGGTAGAAAGTATCAATCCGTTAAACACTTTCTATGCAGCCGTTCAACGAAAGGATTTGGGAGGCTATCCCCCGGATGGATTTCAAAATGAAAATCAACTGGGACAAAAAGACGCACTTAAAGGAATGACAATCTGGGCAGCTTACGCGAATTTTGAAGAAGAAGTTAAGGGAAGTCTGGAAGAAGGAAAGTTTGCAGACTTCATTGTCCTTGACAAAGACATTCTTGAAATCGCCAAAAAGAAAATTCCATCCGTTCGTGTGCTTTCCACCTATGTGAATGGGGAAAAAGTTTTCGAAGCTCAATAAACACGATGATTTCCTGTCACTATATTAAGGGCACATGGCTGATCTGATAAATTAATACCGAATAATATCAATGATGCAAATCGGGATCCTTGCAGCAGTCAGGTAGTTTGTTGAACGCTTTTGGATCGGCTTTTAAAGAATCTGCATCGTATCCAATTTTGGTTACTGCAATGCGCAATTTTTCCAGATTTGTCTTCTTAGCTTCATAAATGATTGTCAAGACCCTGGTCTCAATATCCAGATCGGAACTTTTCACCCCTTTCTCGAAAGACATTTCGTGTTCGATTGTTTTCTTGCAGGTTGAACACAATGACGAAGTCACTATTGTGGCGGTATCAATCTGAGCATTACCTATCAGTGAGAATAGGAGAAACGGAAGGAGTGCTACTAATGCAAAATGAAATTTTTTCATGAATTTGAGTATTTATCTTATGTAACGAACTTATTTGAATTTATAACGAAACCCCGCAAACACTCTTCGTCCGTCTATCGGGCCCCAGATTCGTGAAGCATCGAACTCATTACTGAAAGGATTTTCTGAATTAATGACAGGTTGGTGTTGAGTATAATCGAGAAGGTTTTCTGAGCCGGCGTAAACTTCGAATTTCCTAAACACCTTTGTA
>CAYHFJ010000149.1:0-8796 GCA_964355885.1 uncultured Flavobacteriales bacterium | reverse complement strand
AGAAAGAGTCATAACCGGGAAAATAATTTCCTCGCAGGATAATCTCAGTATTCCTGGGGTTAGTGTTGTGGTTCTAGGTACTACTATCGGAACATCAACAGACATCGACGGGAATTACAAGATATCATTGCCATCGAGTGCAAAAACAATCCGGTATTCTGGTTTAGGGATGAAAACAAAAGATGTGGAGATCGGTGCTTCGAACGTCATGGATGTTACTCTGGATGCAGACGTATTAAGGCTTGATGAAGTAGTTGTGACTGCAATTGGTATCAAGCAGGAGAAAAAATCTGTGGGCTATTCCACCCAAACCGTAAGCGGAGAAGTGCTAACGAAGGCTGGACAAACAAACACTCTTAGCGGGCTTTCCGGAAAAGTTGCAGGTATGCAGGTAACCAATTCTGGTGGTACTCCCGGTGCTTCGGTAACTGTTCGCCTGCGGGGAGCAACTTCCATCACTGGAAGCAATGATCCCTTAATCGTAGTAGATGGTATTCCGATAGATAATTCTCACGACTATTCAGGTAACCCTGACGATGGGGGGAATAATTATCTTGATGGTGTTAACAACTCGAATCGTGCCGTTGATCTTAACCCGGATGATATCGAGTCTATAAACGTATTGAAAGGTCCATCCGCTACCGCGCTATACGGAATCAATGCATCCGGCGGTGCCATTGTCATTAGCACAAAGAAGGGCTCGAAGAAAGTAGGTGGCGGCGTAAATGTGGTTCTCGGAACTAAAATGAATTGGAGCAAAGTCAACAAATTACCTGAGTTGCAAAACAAATTTGTAAAAGGTACAGGCGGAAATTACCGGAGTTATGAGAGTAGTGCTTCCGGTAGTTGGGGGCCTTCCGGTGATACAACTTTTTGGGATCCGAGCCAATCCACTCCTTTTAACCAAAATGGACAGATGATAGGTGCTACTGCGGCAGCCTCCACACCGGGTGCTATTAAATTCACGCCCTATGACAACCTTGATCAGTTCTTCCGTACAGGAGTCTCCCTTGAAAATAACATTTCCGTTTCTGGCGGTACAGATCTGAGCACCTTCCGTTTTTCTTTCTCTCGCTTAAAAGATGAAGGTATTGTTCCCTTGTCTGACTTCCAACGTTACTCTTTATCACTTGGTGGTTCATCCACTATCACTAAAAGATTGTCAGCCAGCGGTTCGGTCACTTATAGCAAATCAGGTGGAAGACGTGTGCAGCAAGGTTCAAATCTTTCAGGTTTGATGCTTGACTTGCTACGCTGTCCGATCTCTTTCGACAACTCAAATGGAAACGATGACCCGAAAGCATCAAATGCATATATTTTTGGTGATGGTTCACAGCGGAATTATCGTGGTGGAACGGGATACGACAACCCATATTGGACAATCAATCAGAACCCATTTAATGATGATGTAAACCGCCTCTTTGGATCTGTCCAGACTGATTTCATTGCCAGCAGCTGGTTAAGCTTTACATACCGCCTTGGCTCGGATTTCTACTCTGACCGCCGTAAGCAATTCTTTGCATTAGGTTCCCGTGCTTATCCTGACGGACAGATCTTTCACCAGAATATATTCTACCGTCAAGTTAACTCAGATTTGCACGCAACAGCCAGTAAAAAACTGAATGACGATTTTAATGGTAGCCTGATTATTGGGAATAATTTTTCTAGCAGTTACAAGCAAAATATGTATATCGAAGGGGACATTCTGAGTTTCCCTGACTTCCAAAATATTTCTGTAGCCACCTTGATTCTACCACGCGAATCAGTAAACCGTTACCGCACGCGCGCCTATTATGCGCAAGGCAAACTGTCATACAAGGATCAGTTGTTTTTGGAAATTACCGGACGATCTGAAACTTCATCAACTCTACCCAAGGATAAAAACACATTTTTCTATCCATCCGCAAGTCTTGGCTGGGTGTTTACTGAAACGCTCGGAATGCACAACAAGACTCTTCCATTTGGAAAGCTCAGAGTATCCTATGCAATCGTCGGTAAAGATGCTCCGATCTACGCTTTGAAAAATTATTATACTACAGCGGTTTTTGCTGACGGCTGGACATCCGGAGTTTCTGCTCCTTTTGATGGCCTTCCTTCCTATACAACGGAGAATACATTGGGGAATCCGAACCTGAAACCGGAAAAAACTAAATCTTTTGAGATTGGAGCAGACCTGAAGTTCCTGGATAACAGGGTAGGTCTTGATTTATCCTATTACAATAGCAAATCAGAAGATCAGATACTCCCTGTTCCGATTGCCGGTTCAACCGGTTATCAGTATCAGATAAAAAATGCAGGTAGCATGGAAAATAAAGGATGGGAAGTCATGCTTTACGCTACACCCTTTAAAACCAAAAATTTTAGCTGGGACATCTCCCTCAACTGGGCACGCAACCGCAACAAAGTTCTTGCTCTGGCAGAAGGTATCAATGATTTGTTTCTTGGAGGATTCGAAGGTTCAGCCATTTATGCTGTAGTAGGTGAACCATACGGCCAAATGTATGGCGGCCGCTGGTTACGCGATGGCAGTGGCAACATAGTTATCAATGAAGCTGACGGTTTACCCATTCAGGATCCGACTGTCGGTGTCATCGGTGATCCGAATCCGGACTGGACTGGTGGTATAACGAATACGTTTACCTACAAAGGCTTTAGCTTATCCGCGCTACTTGATATAAAAGAAGGTGGAGTTATATGGAATGGTACCCGTGGGGCTCTGAATAACTTTGGTATGTCAGAAGAAACCGAATCACGTGGAGAATCAAAAGTTTTCGATGGTGTTCGCGGCTATTACGATACTGATGGAAACCTGATAATTACCGGCGATAAGAATACCGTCTCGGTGGTACTTGATCAAGCATATTATCAGGGCATCGGAACCGGTTTTGCAGGTCCTGCCGAACAATTTATTGAAGATGGATCTTATATAAAATTGCGCGAAATTTCTCTTGGGTATTCTTTGGATAAGAAGTGGCTCAAGAAAACTCCTTTTGGGAGTGTTGATATTACCCTTGTCGGACGCAACCTATGGCTGAAGACGGATTACACGGGTGTGGATCCTGAGACAAGTCTGACCGGATCCGGAAATAGCCTGGGTATGGATTATTTCAACATGCCGAATACCCGCACTTATGGTTTCGCTGTTCGCGTAACTATGTAATTTTAATTCGTACTTCTATTCCAAACTTAAAAATTATCTAAATGAAAAAAATCCTTATAAAAACCCGGACGACAATACTTCTACTCGCCATCGTTTCTCTGGGATCCTGTGAAAAGAATTACTTTGATGTGAACGATAATCCCAACCTGCCTGAGGCAGTTCCTGTAAATATTATACTACCCGGTGCCCAAGCATCTCTTGGTTACGCATTTGGTGGTGACATTGCGCGTTACAATGCTGTCATGTCACAAAATGTCACTGGTGTTGGTCGACAGTTTATCGGATTTAACAGCTATATATTTACAGAGGAAGATTTTAATAACCTCTGGAATAATATGTATGCCGGTAATATGGGTGATCTGTACAAAATCATGGAAATTGCCAATAATAAACCTGGTAGTTATGATGTTTATAATGGCATTTCCAAAATTATGATGGCCTACTCCTTGAGCACAATGTCTGATCTCTATGGAAATGTTCCATACACAGATGCTTTCATAGGCAACGGGAACCTTACACCAGCCTATAACACCCAGCAGGAAATTTATGAGACCATCCTGCCCGGCCTTCTCAATTCCGCGATTACTGACCTTGATGCCGGAGGCGATGATTTCCTTTTACCAGGTAGCGATGATCGTTTTTATGGAGGAGATGTCGACCAGTGGAAAGCATTGGCTAATGGATTAAAAGCGCGGTTTGCAATTCACCTGACAAAAGTCCATCCTAGTGCTGCGTCCGATGCTCTTGCTGCCATAAGTGCCGGCGCATTGACCGGAACTGCTGATGATGCCCAATTCTCATTTGGTGCAACTTACCAAAATCCCTGGTACCAGTACATTGACCAGCGTGCTGACATCTCCTATTCTTCCATTGATGACTATTATGGAGTTGGCTGCTTTCTCACGGATACGATGGAGGCAATGAATGATCCTCGATATGGAGCCATGATAGATACTGGTGGAACATATTATGCCCCCGGTTTCCCATCCGCATTCTACATGGCAGATAATGCACCTGTTTATTTCTTCACTTACTTCGAACAGAAATTCATAGAAGCTGAAGCTAAGCAACGAAGTGGAGATGATGCAGGTGCTGAAACCGCCTTACATGAGGCAGTTACTGCCAATATGGAAAAACTCGGTGTTTCTGCTTTTGATGACTCCAGCTACCAGGCGAGTTATGTAGTATGGACTGGAACCGGTACAGATAAATTGAATCTAATCCTGTTCCAAAAGTACCTCGCCAACTACCTCCAGCCAGAATCCTGGACAGACTGGAGACGTACCGGCCAGCCTAATCTTTCTCCCAATAGCGGTGCTGCCAGTGCAATTCCACGCCGCTACATCTATCCAACCAACGAGCGGCTTTACAATCCAAACTCGTATAATCAAAACAGTACAATGCTTACACCAAAAATGTGGTGGGATAATTAAACCTGTTTTATGCAATAGTTATATAGAAGTTATATAGGAGAAAAAAACTCTTGCATAAAATGAGTTAAATTTCGGTCATTTCACGAATTAAAAGAGGTCGCATCGTAGTGCGACCTCTTTTTTATTATCCATAAAGGTTACTCAACATTTTTTTCGTTTGCGAATAGTTATGTTAAGTAGGATTTATTATTGAATTTAACCTGCAAGTAAAAAAACTGAAAAGACCGAATTAAAACTTAATAGCACAGGTTCGATGTCAAAAGCTTTACTTTTTCCCCCACTCCTTATTCTCCAGCATCGGTACAAATCTGAAATTCTTCAGTTCATGTTTTTCGTAATTGTCTTCGGAAATTTTAAGGATGCTTGTCATCACCTGAATCTCACCTTCTCCTACAGGAATAACCATTACCCCTCCTATTTTCAGTTGTTTAAGCAACTCCTCCGGAACATAAGGTGCACCACAGGTTACGATGATTCTGTCGAAAGGTCCATATGCAGGTAGCCCCTTGAACCCATCTCCGTAAAAAAACTTAGGTGAATACCCAAGCTTCGGTAAAAGTGTTTTTGCCCTATCATGGAGTTCCTTTTGTCTTTCAATAGTATAGACCTTGGCTCCGAGCGCAAGTAAAATACACGTTTGGTATCCACTGCCTGTTCCGATCTCCAGTACTTTTTCTCCCTTACTAACATGCAACAATGAACTCTGATAGGCGACAGTATATGGCTGAGAGATAGTTTGTCCGGCTCCTATCCGAAATGCCTGATCAGTATAAGACTGGAGTAAAAATGCTTTATCTAAAAATAAATGCCGTGGTACACTCATCATAGCGTTCAGAACATCCTGATCATCAATTCCTTTCTCGCGAATGGCTTCAATAAGCTTTTTACGCATTCCCTGATGCTTCAATGTGTCCTCTTTCATCTGTATATTTCGGTTTTCTTTTGCAAAGAAACCTAAGCTTAGCGACTGTTTCGACGGGTCCTGTTATTAATATGAACATTTAAAGGTAGAATACCGGAGCAGATAAATTTATCCCAATCCCCATTCATTTTTCGAAAAACCAGGGCGGTATAATGAAATCTAGATCTGTTTAAAAATTTAATATTTCGGGAATCTGGCAGGATTTGGTATATAAAGCTGTTAAAATTGCTAAATTCGCGCTGCGAAAAGGTAGAATTTTCGAGATATGTTGAAAATCGGCGTGATTGGAGCAGGACATTTGGGTAAAATCCACATCCGTCTCCTGAAAGAAATTGAGACAGTCCAATTGGTTGGGATCTATGATCATAATCAGGAACATTCAGTGGCTATCGCCAAGGAATTTGGTGTTGTTTCATTTTCATCCGCTGAAGAACTGATCGAGCAGGTAGATGCCGTCGATATTGTGACACCAACGGTTTCTCACTTTGAGTATGCCGTTCTGGCAATGAGGAAATCCAAGCATTTATTTATTGAAAAACCTGTAACCCAAACAGTAGATGAAGGGAAAAAACTCGTTTCGCTTGCTCGTGAGGCGGGTATTAAAGTTCAGGTCGGACATGTTGAACGATTCAATCCTGCATTTTTGGCTGCAAAGAAATTTCTCCATCAACCTATGTTCATCGAAACACATCGTCTTGCCGAATTTAATCCAAGAGGAACCGATGTGTCCGTTATTCATGACCTCATGATACATGACATTGATATTGTCCTTAGTGTCGTGAGAAGCCCTGTAAAAAAAATCAGTGCAAGCGGTGTTGCTGTTGTCAGCGATTCGCCTGATATCGCGAATGCAAGGATCGAGTTTGACAATGGATGTGTGGCAAATCTTACATCTAGTCGCATCTCTTTAAAAAACATGAGAAAGAGTCGTTTCTTTCAGAGAGACGCCTATATTTCGGTGGATTTCCTGAATAAAAAAACAGAGGTGGTACGATTGAAAACTTTGGTCGGAGAACCCGGCCCCCTTGATATAACGGTTGAACTGGGTCCAGGCAAAGGAACCAAACAGATCTATTTTGATCAGCCAGCTATTCAGGAAGTAAATGCCATCAGAATGGAATTGGAATTATTTTCAAAAGCTATCCGGGAAAACACCACTGTGCCAGTCCCGATAGAAGATGGGTATCTCGCCTTGCAAGTGGCACATCAGGTCATGGAAAAATTAAACACGTCCCTAAACATCCTCGCCTAAAAGGATCGCATCATGATAATGCGTACACTAAAGCATTCTGTCATTACTCACATTAGAATAATTCCGGTCTTTTTTCTCGCGTTAGCTTGCATGACATCCTGTGAGGTGATTAATCCCGCAGAACCTGTACCCTCGTATATTCACCTTGATTCTGTTTCTTTAAAAACGACATACATAACGGAAGGCTCGGCTTTAAGTAATGTTTCAGATGCATGGATTTATGTGGATTGAATATATCTTGGCACTTTTGAATTACCTTTTTCTGTACCAGTTATCGGCGAAGGTTCCCATAAAATAAGTGTGCGAGCCGGAATTCAGGATAATGGAATCTCAGGTATACGTTCAGTCTATTCCAAGACTAACACCATGGATACAGTTATTTCCCTGCAACCAAATCAAACCAATACAATTACTGCCCAGGTAAGCTATTTACAAGGCACGGTTTTCGCTCAAATTGAAGATTTCGATGATGGCAGCCTTACTCTTATTCCAACTACCACGAATACCGCAACGTTTGCAATCACGCCTTCCTCCGATTCTGATGCTTTTGAAGGGAATTCAGGATTAATCAACATGGACAGCAATCATCCGGTTTTTGAGTACGCTTCTTCAAACACCTTTACTCTGCCGACTACTGTTCCTGTATATGTTGAACTTAATTACAAGTGTACACAGGAATTTACAATAGGGGTATTTATCACTACAACTTCAGGAATCATTCAATCACCGGTACTTAATCTTCGGCCTACAAGTGAATGGAAAAAAATCTACGTCAATCTCAGCGATGGCGGTGGCATATTTGCCAATGCGATAAACTATAAAATTTATTTAAAATCAAGTTTAGTTTCAGGCTCAGGTAGTGCGGAAATTTATCTTGATAATCTGAAAGTTCTGTATTAGATGAATAAGAAAAAGCAAACTCTGAAGCATATTTTTGCAGATTGGTTATCTGCTGCCCTTGCTTGGGGAGTGTTTTACGTATATCGTAAGCTGGTAATAGAATCTGAAAAGTTCGGATACGATGTTTTTACACTTGACAAGAAATTCTATTTGGGAATTCTTTTAATTCCTGTATTCTGGGTAGCGATTTATGCACTTGTAGGCGCGTATAGAAACATCTTTCGTAAAAGCCGTTTAAAAGAACTTGGACAAACGCTGTACATCTCTGCTATCGGCGTGCTGATAATATTTTTTTCATTGTTACTCGATGATACTGTTATCAGTTACAAAACATATTACCATACCTTTTTTACACTATTCACCTTACATTTTGTACTTACCGCCACCTTCCGGATTATTCTTTCCACGCAAACTGTAAGAAGAATACACAGGAAAGAAATCGGATTTCCGACCATCATGATCGGGGGTAGCCTGAACGCGAGTACTCTGCTTCATCAGATGCATACTGAATTTTCAACAGAAGGGAATAAATTTATCGGCTTTGTTCACGTAGATGGCACCAATGACCATCTTATTGCAGACAAACTTCCAAATCTTGGCGAAATACAAAACCTTCGTGAAATAATTAAACAATACAAGGTTGAAGAAGCTATAATTGCACTGGAATCCTCCGAGCATGAGAACATTGGTAAAATTATTAATGAACTGGAAGATCTCCCTGTGATTGTGAAGATCATTCCTGATATGTATGATATCCTTTCAGGTTCTGTGAAGATGAATGCCATCTTTGGAGCACCTCTTATTGAAATATCTCCGGATCTGATGCCGGTTTGGCAACAATCTATAAAACGGCTGTTTGATCTCGTTACGTCTTTCTTTGTCCTTACCGTATTCTCTCCGCTTTATATCTTTACAGCTATTGGTGTACTACTTTCTTCCCGTGGAGGACTCTTCTACAGCCATGAACGAATCGGACTTCACGGCAAGCCATTCCGTATCTATAAATTCAGATCGATGATAGTTGACGCGGAAAGACTCGGACCTCAACTTTCAAGTACCAAAGATAAACGGGTAACGCGTTTTGGTCGCTGGATGAGGAAAATACGTCTGGATGAAATTCCTCAATTCT
>CAYHFJ010000148.1:0-8797 GCA_964355885.1 uncultured Flavobacteriales bacterium | reverse complement strand
CGTTTTGGCGACGAGCGATTTTGAACGAAGAAGATATTGAAAACACAAGAATTTTATGCTCAAACAACCATGGGGCAATTGAAAATCTGCATAAAGAATTTGTAAAGAAAGTTAATCCGGAGTACACAATAATCTAATCTAAACGGAATAATGTTCAATCTGCGAATTTCTTTCTATAGCCCAATGGAGTATAACCGGTAATTTTTTTGAATTGCTTGATGAAATAGGAAATGTTAACGAATCCGCAGCTAAAGCATATTTCCGCGACCGAAAAGTTCTCATTTACCAAAAGTCGGCAAGCTTGACCAATCCTGATTTCATTTAAAAATTGGATGAACGTTTTATTTGCCCTTTTCTTGAAATAACGACAAAAAGCTGGTTTTGAAAGATTGGCGATTGAGGCGGCTTTGTCAAGACTGATTTCCTGATGGATGTTCTCGATAATATATTTATGTACATCATTGAGTCTTTTAGTATCACGGTCATCGATTGAATTTTGAATGTTAGGACTGGCCAAATATTGGTATTCATTGGTAAATGCGATGAGCTCCAGAATATTTAAAAGTATTTTTATTCGGCTAAATCCGTATGAAGTATCAATTGTCTTCATTAATAATGCAACCTCATCTCGAGTCTCGCCTTTTAATTTGATGCCTCTTTCGGACTGCTGTATAATTTTTAGGATGATTTTAGTTTCCGGCAAATTCCAGAAATTAATACCAAGTATTTCAGGATTGAATAGTATATAAATAGCTTCCGATTGTTTCGTTTTAGAATTTTTATCACTACACCATTCGTGAGGGACATTGGGACCAATCATAACAAGATCGCCAGGAGCAAAGGGTTCGGCTGAATCTCCAACAAAACGGATGCCCGTTCCCTGTTCTATAAGTAAGATTTCCACTTCGGGATGATAATGTCGAAGTGAAGGAAAAAAATCAACCTTCAGGTGATTTATATGAAATGAATGATTGACGTTGGATTCAATTTTTTCAAAATTCGGTATCATATCAATATTGTGTTATTTTTAGATACAAATCTAATATATAAACAATTAACTATTTGATACTTTCGACATAATTATATTTTTAAAATATCATTATTGTTAATTTTATGATTAAGAAAACACAAGATGGCAAAGAAAAATTATTTGGTTACAAAAACTACGGAAATTAACAAAGCAGCCTTCCCGGTTATCGACGCGCACAATCACCTTTGGGGAAACTGGCAGGTCGAGAGAGTACTTAAGACAATGAATGACGTTGGTGTTATTAGCTATTGTGATCTTACAGGTAATGTGCAAATCGAATTTGCAGACGGTGGTTATGTAATTACTCCAGGAAATATTTCTGATTTTCTTGAGAATTGTGCCATGAAATATCCAGGTAAGTTTTACTGTTTTACCATGTCAAATTTTGCCCAACCAGCAAAGAAACCGCTTTTCAGTGATTCAAAGCGTTTTGTTGCTGAATGTATTGAAACCTTGAACAGTCATGTACAGCTAGGGGCAAAAGGACTGAAAATATTGAAAGAACTAGGGCTTCATTACCGTGATTCTGCGGGGGAACTGATCAATTGCAACGATAACCGGCTGTTTGAAATCTGGGAGGAAGCTGGCAGGCTCAAAATACCGGTCTTAATTCATCAGGCCGATCCTTCAGGTTTTTTCCATGAGGTAACTCCTGAAAACGAGCATTATGAATCGCTGATCAAATATCCTTCATGGAGCTTTGTTGATCCGAAGTATCCCCGGAAGATAGAGTTGCTGGAACGGCGCAACGATTTGATCAGACAACACCCAAATACAACTTTTATCTTGCCACATTTTGCAAATTATGCTGAGAATATTGGCTACGTTTCCGATCTACTGGATGAAAACCCAAATGTATATATCGATTTCTCAGCTAGGCTCGATGAGCTTGGCAGACAACCATACAGCACAAGGGAATTCTTCATTAAGCATCAAGACAGGATTATTTTTGGTGCAGATATGCCTCCCAATTTAGATTGCTCTGCTGAAATGTACCGCACCTATTTCCGGTTTCTGGAAACCTTCGATGAATCGTTTTATTCGCCTGATTATGACGGTACATTTGACCGGTCACGCTGGCCAATATGTGGCATAGGTTTACCAAAAGAGATTTTGAAGAAAGTATATTATGAGAATATTTTGAAGGTTATTCCTTCCCTGAAAGTGGATTTAAAAGAATATTTACCTAATAATTAAAGAATTGTAAAATGATTAAAACTAAAGTTGGATTTATCGTTTATGGTGTGCATAAAGACGGGTTACAAGACCCAATGGGAACACCTTTTATTGATGAGCAGATCGTTTCAGGAGCCAAACAGGCGCTGAGAAAAAGCGGACTGGAGCTGGTTGAGTACAAGCTGGTTGTGGCCTCCAAACAGGAAGCCAAAGATTGCTTCGATTCGTTCAAAAAAATGAACGATGTTGATGCGGTTGTCCTATTCTCCGGTACCTGGGTTTGGGCGTCACACATGATTGGGGCCATCCGCGACTATGCCACAACAGGCAAAGGAATCGTGCTGTGGACCAATCCCGGAAGTCAGGGATGGAGGCCGGTTGGCGGCCTGGTGATGCAAGGCGCATTTAAAGAAATCGGGTTAAAACACCGCTTTGTCTATGGTAGTTTTGAAGATCCCAAGGAAATTGAAAAAATTACATCCTATTGCCGGGCGAGTGCCATGAAAAATTCGCTGAACATGAGTACCATCGGTACTTTCGGAGGCCGTGGAATGGGCCAGACATGTGGCGCTGCCGATCCTTCGCAATGGATGAAAATGTTTGGAACCGATATCGACTCAAGGGAAACTTCAGAATTACTGGATACTGCCCGAAAGATTTCGAAAGAAGAAATTGCAGAAGCAGTAAAAAGGATACAAAAGTTATTTTCCGAGCCTATCCCCGATAACGAACAGGCCGAGAAATCAATAAGGCTTTATTTAGCTATAAAGAAATTGGTCAAGAAAAACGATTGGGATTTTTACACCATTCAGTCTTTTCCCGGACTTGGCGACGAATACTCAGCCACCTGTTTTGCGCAGAGCATGATGCTCGAAGATGGAATGGGAACATCGACACTTGGCGATTTCAACACCGCCATGACGGTTAAATGTTTGACCGACATGAGTGATGAACCTGTCTATTATGGCGATTTACAGCATGTTGACAAATCAAACAATGAAATAAAAATCATTGGAGATGGTGCATGTCCTCCATCGTTGGCAAGCAAACTTGGACCTGCCGGATTTGCCGAACACGGAATACCAACTGAAGGTGAAGCAGGTGGAATTTCAATCAAACTGGTTTGTAAGGTTGGTGAAGGTGTACTTGCCCGACTTGGCCGGAATAACGGACAATTTGAAATGGTTATTACCCGCTGTAGCATTTTCGAGCCAGATGCCAGTGTGATTGAGAAGAGAAAAAATGAATGTGGTATCCCATTCTGGCCTCATGGTTTTGTTAAAGCTCACTGTGATATCGATGCTTTATTGCAGTCCTGGAATAATGAATATGCCTGTCTTGGATACGGAGAACATCTTTATGAGGAAATGAAAGCATTTTGTGAACTAACTGGGATAAAAGCAATAGCACTATAATGAAAATCATTGAAGCCAATATTGGGAACTGGTATGTTCAATGCCTTCCAGAGGATGGAGCTAGGATTTCAGTACTTAGATATGAAGGTCAGGATTTGCTTACTGCAAATCCGCCTTCCTTCAAAGCACCCGATAAATTTTATGGGGAATATGAAATCCGACCGGTGTACGGTTATGATGATTGTTTTCCAACTGTTGAATCGTGCTTATCTCTGGATAAATCTATTGAATACAGGGATCATGGCGAATTATGCTGGTTGGGATGGCAGGTACACATTGAGGGCAACAACTTGATCTGTTCAACCGATTGTCTCAATCCAAAGGTCACATTTAAACGAATACTTGAGTTTGCCGGCAACAAACTAAGATGGAGTTTCGAAGTTGTTAATACTTCGAATGAAAAAGTATCATTTCTTCATGTTATGCATCCCTTGTTACCATTGGATCAAATCCAATCCATCGAATTGCCTGAGTTTTCCAAATGTGTTGATAATATTAATTCAGTTGAACTTATTCTGAATAATGCTCAACAAATAGGTGATCATCTTTTTGCTATCCAAACAGGAAGTTACGAAATGTTATTTCTGAGAGAAATAGATGCCGGCACTCTTATATTAGGCTATAAAAAGAATTTATATCTGGAAATGAGTTTTGATAGCAAGCTTTTCCCCACAATAGGAATATGGTGGAATAATGGCGGTTACCCCGAAGAAGAAGGACTGAAACGCATCGAGTGCGCATTTGAACCTGTTCCCGGGACTTGTAGTAATCTCTCCAAGTCATTCAACGATGGAACTTATTTAACGGCAGAACCAGGAAATGTCCTTCGATGGGAAATAAATTGGAAATTACTAAATTACTAAATGTCTGCTCATTAATGCATATAGAATTAATTAACGTTCTCTTTTGCATTCACAAAAAAGTCTACATTATGTAAAATAACTAGCTATGGAAGAAAAACGTTTATGGTTGGTATTTGCATTTATTACCGCCACTTTTTGGGGAGTATGGGGCGCGTTTATTGAAATTCCGGAGAAATCCGGGTTCCCGACTACCCTTGGTTATGTAGTCTGGTCGTTAACCATGATTCCCTGCGCTTTATTTGCACTTCAATGGATCAACTGGAAACCTGAAACCGATAAAGTATCAGTTTTTAACGGAATGATTACCGGAGTTCTTGGCTGTGGAGGTCAATTGCTCTTGTTTCAGGCTTTGCGACAAGGGCCTGCTTATATTGTTTTTCCTATTGTTTCACTTTCACCAGTTATTACCATTTTTCTTTCGCTGGTATTTCTAAAAGAACGCGCAAATTTCATACAGTGGATAGGTATTGTATTATCCTTGTTTGCCATGTTTTTACTTGCCAATCCGCAGATTAGTCCGGTTAAATCAGAAGGGATCGGATGGCTTGTCCTGACATTCTTTGTGTTTGCGATGTGGGGTGTCCAGATGTTTATGCTCAAATTTTCAAATAATACCATGAAGGCTGAAAGTATCTTTTTTTACACCGCACTTTCATCGTTCCTCTTCATTCCCATCGCGATTTACATGACCGATTTTTCGGTTCCGGTCAACTGGGGTTTCCGCGGTCCCTGGTTGACAGCGATGATCCAAATTTTGAATGCTATTGGGGCACTTTGTCTCATGTATGCCCTTCGGTATGGTAAAGCCATTGTGGTTGTGCCTTTAACCGGACTTGCACCTGTACTTACTGTAATCCTATCGCTGGTTATTTACGCCTTAATTCCAGGTGGATTCCTGCTTGCCGGATTGATCCTTGCAAGCATATCCATCGGATTACTCTCGAGCTGATTATAAATAAAAATAAAGATAATTAATAAAAGAATCTTAATTCATCAATCATTAATAATTTAAGTATGCCACTTATTCTTGAACGAAACAAAGTCCTTGAAGTATATCATCAGGCAGCGCAAAAGAGATGGGTAATCCCCACTTTTAATACTGAAAATTTAACCAATACCGAAGCGATTCTCGCGGCTGCCCTCGAATACAGCCAGATAATCAATCAGCCCGATCTTCCGGTAACCATTGGAATCACCAATCAGTACAGTCACAGGAGCCAGTCGGTTTATTACACGCATACGCGGCAATGGGATATTGGGCTTAAATTGTTTCTGGCCGATATTGAAGTCCTGGTAGGCAAAGGTTCTCCGTTTGAACACCTTCAGGTAATGATTCATCTTGACCATGCCCAATGGGATACAGATGAGCCATTGCTGAATTGGGATATGAGTAAGTTTTCGATGATCATGTATGATGCATCAAACTTGCCCTTCGAAGAAAACATCCGGTTAACTGCCAGATTTGTGATAGAGAATGGGCATAAAATTGTGATTGAAGGGGCTTGCGACGAAATTATGGATGCAACTGGCGATGAAAGGAGCAGCCTGACAACACCAGAACAAGCTATAAAATACCTGAACCAGACAAAGGCCGATTTTATTGTGGCCAATCTTGGCACCGAACACCGGGCAAGTGCTTCAGACCTGAAGTATCATGGCGATCTGGCACGACAAATAAGTAAATTAACCGGCCCTAAGCTTGTTTTACACGGTACTTCATCGGTAGGAAACGATCAGATAAGAAATCTTTTTAATGATGGCATTGCTAAAGTGAACATCTGGACCATTATGGAACGCGACAGTTCTCCGGTACTTTTTGAGGATATGGTTAGTAATGCTTCAAACGTAATTGGAAAAGAAAGGACGGAGGCAATGATTGAATCAGGATTGCTTGGTGAAAATGTAATAAAGTCAACTAAAGCCTCGCTTTCGCATTATACAACTGCTTACCGTCAGGATATTATATTCGGTGAAATGAAAAAAATAGTAATGGAGTATTTTAAGCTCTGGTACATTTGAAAGATCGGAATATGGACTTTTACATGGGAATTGACATTGGGACCAGTGGATGCAAGGCTGTGGTTTTTGATGAGGATGGAAGGCAGGCTTCAAATGCCTACCAGGAATATAACATCATTTCAAAGCATACCGGTTGGGCTGAGTTAGATACCGACGAAGTTATAGAAAAGTGTTTCCTGGTAATTAGTGAATCTGCAGCTCAACTTGAAGCCGGTTCAGTGGTTGGGATTGGTATTTCATGCCAGGGCGAAGCCTTTACTATGATAGATAAAGATGGAAAAGCGTTATGCAATGCATTGGTTTCGTCTGACATCAGGGCAAATGATTTGATTCAGGCCTGGACTGCGAAATTCGGTGAAGAAAAGCTCTATCATATTACCGGTCACACACCTCATCCTATGTTTTCGTTGTTCAAATTATTGTGGATCAAAGAAAACGCTCCTGAAATATGGACAAATACCCATAGGATTCTGTGTTTTGAAGATCTCCTGCAATACAGACTAGGAATAAAAAATCCATCAATGGGTTGGCCATTGGCTGGACGAACGATGCTTTTTGATGTGGTTCGCCATTCATGGAATGCTGAGATTCTGGAGAGTCTAGGATTGAGGGAATCCCTATTGTCAACTCCCCTACAATCAGGATCATTTGCAGGAAAGGTAAATAAAAAACTTTGTAAAGAACTTAACCTTTCCGAAAATGTCTTTATCGTCACAGGAGGCCACGATCAACCATGCTCTGCTCTCGGAGCCGGTGCGATTGAACCTGGTATTGCAGTTTATACTTCAGGAACTGTTGAATGTATTACCCCTGCTTTTAATAAACCAATTTTTACCGAAGAACTTCGCAAGAGTAACCTGTGTACTTATGATCATACTGCGCCAGGAATTTATGCAACTGTTGCATTTAGTCTTACTGGAGGGAATATCCTGAAATGGTTCCGAGATGAATTTGGTGTTTTGGAAGTCGAACAGGCAAAAATCACAAGCTGCAATCCTTATGAATTGTTATTAAAGCAGATGCCAGAAGAACCTTCCAGACTTCTTGTACTGCCATATTTTACACCTTCAGGTACACCATATTTTGATGTATCTGTCAAGGGTGCGATTACTGGGCTTGATCTTACGACAACACGGGGAGAAATTATGAAAGCACTTCTCGAGGGTGTTGCATTTGAGATGAGGCTAAACCTGGATATACTTCAGCAATCTGGATATGAGGTAAATGAATTAAGGGCAATCGGAGGTGGAGCAAGATCTCAAACGCTCATCCAACTAAAAGCTGATGTAATAGGTAAACCAATAACTATACTTGATGTGACCGAGGCTGGTTGTATGGGAGTTGCGATGTTAGCAAAAGCTTACCATTCAAACCAAAAAGTAGGCGACATTGCAAAGCGGTGGGTGAAGCCCATTTCTAAAGTTGAACCGAAGCATCAGGACTATTATAACACCAAATTTAACCTATATAAAAAATTGTATCCTGCATTAAAGGAACTTCAATTATCTATTTAACAAAATTCAAAATTGTGACTGGCAAATTTCAAAATAAACTAGTACTTTTTGGTGCTGGTAAAATTGGCCGCTCTTTCATTGGTCAACTCTTTAGCCGGGGCGGTTATGAAGTAGTATTTATCGACATTTATAAACCTGTGATTGATGAACTGAACCTCAGGCATAACTACAATGTGGTGATCAAAGGTAATGTGGAGTCGGTCATCAACATTCAAAATGTACGGGGCGTTTTTGCAGGTGATGTGGTGAAAGTTACCGAAGAGATTGCATCAGCCCGAATTGTAGCTGTATCGGTTGGTTTAAACGGACTAAAATCCACTATTCAACTTATTGCCAAAGGTTTAATAAAAAGATTTGAAAATACAGAAGCTTCACCGCTCGATATAATTATCGCTGAAAATCTCCGTAATGCTGCTGAATTCATGAGTCTGCAACTTCAAGAGCATTTGCCCGAAGGCTATCCTCTTGAAGAAAGAGTTGGTCTGATTGAAACCAGTATTGGGAAAATGGTGCCGATTATGCTCAAAAATGATATGGAAGCAGATGTCCTTCAGGTTTTTGCTGAATCCTATAACACGCTGATTCTTGACAAACTAGCTTTTAAAAATCCAATTCCACTGATCGAAGGACTTGCCCCAAAAAAGAACATGAAAGCATGGGTCGACCGGAAATTATTTATTCACAATTTAGGACATGCTACGGCAGCATATCTGGGATTTCTTGCTCACCCTTCTTGCAACTATTTATATGAAGTACTTTCTGATTATCAATTAAAGGAGA
>CAYHFJ010000147.1:3536-8817 GCA_964355885.1 uncultured Flavobacteriales bacterium | reverse complement strand
TTAGCTGAACTATTTAAACTTTAATTTTGGGTGTCCCAGTGCGGAAGACAGGAAAAAGAAATTTATTTTTTACAGAGCTTCCCAACCTTCTCTGCAAGTGCAGTGTAAAATTTATTTTGTGATTTCTCAATAGTTGATTTTTTTTAACCACAAAGGGCACAAAGGAAGACACAGAGGACACAAGCACATTATTACCTTTACTTAACCTGAGAGTATTTAATAGAATAAATCTATTCTAAAGTATAGCCGACAAACATCTGAGAACTTTGCCCATTCCTTTGTGCTCTTTGTGCATTCCTTTGTGCCCTTTGTGGTAAAATTTTTACCATTGCCACGAATGCACGAATAAATAATAATTTGCACTTGACAGTGTATTGATCAGAATTAATCCGGTTTCTTTTCCTTCGAGAGATGTTCTATGAAGTCTCTCACTTTTTCCGTGTCAAGTCGTTTAGCCAGGATTCGTTTTTCCGCATCCAGTAAATAAATTACCGGTGTGGAATAAATATCGTAGAAATTTCTAAAATTGGTATTGTTATATAAGTCAGATACATTAAGCCATTTCAGCTTGTGCTCTTTGATATAGTTTTTCCAGAGATCAATATCAGATTCAATTCCTACAGAAAATACTTCTATGCTTAACCCGGCAGCTCTTGCACTATCATAATATTGTGCAAGTTTCGGAATTTCAATTTTGCAATGACTGCATGTTGGATCCCAGAAAACCAGAATGGTATAAGTTGCTTTCACGTCATTTAGGGCATGTTTGACTAGTCCTGTATCCGGCATGACCATGTTATACGCTTTCTCTCCGAGGATATTTGGTTTGATCTTCTCAACACGCTCAAGGATCTTTGCCTGTAAAGCTGAATCAGCCCAATAAGCTTCCTTTGTCAGGTAATATTTCTCCGCGATATGTACGAAGATTTTATCGTACCCCATGATTTTAGAAGTCTCATAAAAATTAGCAAAATTCGCTACACAATATTTAAAAACTTCTTTATTTGCCCGTGCTTTGATAATCACAGTGTCTACCGCTATAATTATGGAATCGGGTACAGGCACTGTAAGTTGCTGCGTATAAGTTTTAATCTTATTGTAGAAGATAGGTGTTCGAAGCAGACGATCATCAGAAAAGTCAAGAAGATCAAAATAGTGTGCCTTGTAATAACGGAACTGAAATGTTGAATCAGTGATATTCCCATTTGCATCTTTAGGAGCTTCTGGAATTTCCGGTTCCGACATGGCGCGGATAATCTGTGCCATGAATGTTTTTGGATGCTCCTTGATAATCTGCATGCGGTAGTCCTTTACCTCCTTATCAATCTTGTTAATCTCAGCCTTTAAAGAATCACTACGTGGTTTATCATCCTTGCTCTGGTCAATTAGCGTTTTAAGAGTCTGAGTTCTTGTCGTTTTATCAATGATGAATTGCTGATGGGCATTAAACAATTTATTTTCCAGTGATCCGGTGATCTTCATGTTTTTTATGAAGTCAAGAGTGTCGGTTTCTAAAGTGAATTTTTGTTCATTCACAATCATTTCAAAATAAGTCTTGCTGGGTAATACTACAAGATAGATCCCACCGGCAAGAGAATCTTTCCCTTTGAAAAGTGCCCATCCATCCTTGTCAACCTTTACGGTATCCCTAACATATTGCTTGTCGCCAAAGTGATTACCAAGATAACAGATGGTATCAGACAAGCCTCTGATCCGAACTTTAATTTCATAACCTCCATTGGCTTCTGCTGCCAGGGAGATAAATAATAACAGGCCAAGAAATGCCGGAATTGCTTTTTGAACGAATAAAGTTGGTTTATACATATTATGAAATCAGAATAGACGATTTTTCCCCGAAGATTAAGAATAAATACAAAAATAACACTGTAGATGTGCCAAAGATGAAGGTTTTATTAAAGAGCTTATCAGAGATTCCCTCTTAAAGCCTGTTCTCTTTCTATAGCCTCAAATAGTGCTTTGAAATTTCCTTTTCCGAATGACTTAGCTCCTTTACGTTGGATAATTTCAAAGAAAACAGTCGGGCGATCTTCAACAGGTTTGGTGAAGATTTGCAATAGATAACCTTCATCATCCCTGTCAACGAGGATACCCAGCTTACTAAGAGCGGAAATATCTTCATCTATTTTTCCAACACGTCCCTCTAACTCATCATAATAACTTGAAGGCACTCTTAGAAAATCAATTCCCCTTTTTTGTAATTCGGTAACTGTCTTTATTACATCTTGTGTCAGTACAGCAATATGTTGAACACCGGCACCACGGTAAAATTCAAGATACTCATCGATCTGTGATTTTTTCTTTCCTTCTGCCGGTTCATTGATAGGAAATTTAATAAATCCATTTCCATTGGTTACAACTTTGCTCATCAAAGCGGAATATTCTGTTGAAATATCCTTGTCATCAAAAGTGATGATCATTTTGAATCCTAATACATCCTCATAGAATTTCACCCATTCATTCATTTTGCCAAGTTCAACATTTCCTACGCAATGATCGATGACTTCCAGACCAACGGGTTCAGTCCGGAATGAAGATTGCGCGGCAACATATCCGGGCATGAAGGGTCCCTTATAGTTTTTTCGTTCAACAAAAGTGTGTATCGTTTCTCCATAAGTGTGAATGGAAGCCGTCTTCACTTCGCCATTTTCATCCTTCATGGTTTGAACGGCATGATGTTGCTTAGCTCCCCGTGACATGGTTTCGTAAAAAGATTTTTCGGCATCATCAACCCAGAGGGCAAGAACCTTTACTCCGTCACCGTGTCTGCGTACATGCTCAGAGATTTCTGAATCAGGATGCATAGAGGTGGTGAAAACAAACCTGATCTTTCCTTGCTTCAGTACATAAGATGCTTTATCCTTTACACCTGTCTCAGGTCCCGCGTATGCAATCAGTTCAAAACCGAATGCATGCTGATAATAGTATGCAGCCTGCTTTGCGTTACCTACCCAGAATTCGATATGGTCTGTGCCTAATAGTGGAAGAAAGTCGCCTGACATTGTCTTGGTTTTTGTTGATGGATAAATGTTATTCTGAATCTATACTTGGTATAAAATTACATAATCTTTTAAAAAAGTCCAAGACTTATACCAGCGACTATTTCTTTTTCGGTGGTTGAATTCCTCTCTGCTTTGCCATATCCTCAAGACGCTGCTGAAAGCCGGATTTTTTAACAGGTTTCTTTTTATTTTCCTGAATTTGTCTGTGAATGGCATCCTCATCAAGAAATGCTTTGAATATATATTGTTGTCCGAAGCCAAACATATTGCTCAGAAAATAATAGTAGCTCAAACCGGAAGAGTAGTTGTTAAAGAAGCCTAAGAAGAAGATTGGCATCAGATACATCATCCACTTCATCTGTGGATTAGTGGCTGTTGTCATCTGCATGTTTACCTTAGTATAGATGATTGTCGAAGCTGTCATCAATAAAGTAAACAAACTCACATGCGCTCCATAGAATGGAATGTTGAACGGCAGGTCAAGTATATTATCGAAAGTGGAGAGATCCGTTGCCCATAAGAAAGATTCCTGCCTCAATTCTATGGATGATGGAAAGAACCTGAACATGGCTATAAGAATAGGCATTTGAAGCAGTCCGGGAATACACCCTCCGAGCGGATTTACACCGGCCTTTTTATAAAGACCCATGATCTCCTGTTGCTTCTTCATGGCATCATCCTTAAATTTCTCATTGATTTCTGCCATCTCAGGCTGAAGAACTTTCATCTTTGCCTGTGATTTAAATGAGCCATAGGTCAGAGGAAGAAGAATGATACGCACCAGAATTGTCAGCAGTAAAATGATAATTCCGTAGTTGAGATTGAAGCTGTTCAGAAAATTAAAAGTCGGGATAACAAGGTATTTATTTACCCACCCGAAAATTCCCCAGCCAAGTGGAATTAACTTCTCAAGATTCAGATCATCAATTTTCTTTAAGGTCTGGTAGTGATTTGGCCCTGCATAGAAACGCATTCCGTAGGTTTGCGTTGGCTTCCTGTCATATGGCAAAGAAAAAGAAGCGGACATGTTTTTTACATTCTCGCTATTTTTATCCGTAAAGGTTTCTACCACCGGAGAGTCAAAAGCGTTATCCGCGATAAGGGCAACGGTAAAGAAGTGTTGCTTAAACGCGATCCATTTCACACGTGTTTTCAGACTTTCTTTTTCGTCGCTTGTTTCAGTGAGGTAGTCAACATCTTCTTCGGCAAACCGGTAGTAAATTGTAGCGGATGCCCGTTCATTATCAAGGCTGTTTTCCTTCCGGGTAATATTGTCTTTCCAATCAAGATTAATATACGATGCATTCGTCGCGATAACATCTTGCAAACCGACTACGTTTATTTTATAATCAAAGAGGTATGAGTCTTCCGCAAGTGAATAAACATATTCAATGTACCTTCCTTCTCCTGCCGGAAGACGCATACTTATATTCTTTTTATTGCCTGAACTTCCTGATGACTGGAAGTACAGGTCTTGAGTATTGATAATCCTGTTTCCTGCAGATAAGGTCAGATTAAAAACACCGGAGTCTCCTGACATTAAAACAACAGGCCTTCCATCCCAAGTTTTATAGTTTTTAAGTTCTATGCCTCGGATTCTGCCACCCCGGGAAGAAACATCAATTTTGATTAGATTATTTTCCAGACTTAGAATCTGCTCCACACCTTCAGTTGCAGCCGAGAATTCGCCATACTGTTCTTTGTTCCGGTCAACGAGCTGTGTCGCTTCAGAACTGTCAGCTTCAAGTGCTGCTATGTCCGCTGTGTCAATGTATGCAGCTGCAGCAATCTCGGACTGTTTGGAGGCTTCCAGTGCTGCCACTGAATCTCTTTGCTGTTTCAGCGCCTGTATTTCTTCCTTACTGGGTTGAGTATAAATTGTATAACCTACAATCAATAAGCCAATGAGAGACAAGCCTATAATCGAATTTTTGTCCATTAGGGTGTTTAAAAAGGAGGGCAAAGATAAAAAAAAATAGATGTGGTCTCTTTCGTTAAAGTGCTTAAAATGAAGGTAAATTTCCCCTTTTCCCTTATTTAAAATTTGCAATGACACAGATTCGCATGTCGTGGGGTCTTACAGGTAAAAACTAGTGTCAGCCTTTAAGAGAAAAGTCTTCGGCCAATTTGCAGTACGATCGCAAATAGCCCACAAGATCCCGGGGGATGACAGTGTGCTATTAACTCAACTTCCGGAGGAGTACAGGTAAGAATTCCGGAGGAATTCTTACCTGTACTCCTCCGGAAGAACTCAAACTCAA
>CAYHFJ010000147.1:1680-3436 GCA_964355885.1 uncultured Flavobacteriales bacterium | reverse complement strand
GTAAGAATTCCGGAGGAATTCTTACCTGTACTCCTCCGGAAGAACTCAAACTCAATAACGTCATCCCTTGGGATCTTGTGGGTATGAAGCTACATCAACAGCGAAGAGAAAACAGAATTCAAACAATTTGATTGCGTTGGAATCTTCTAATGAATCCAATCCCGCTCATTCACATATTTGCAATGCGATCGCAAATAACCCACAAGATCCCAAGGGATGACTTGCTGCTATTCACCCAACTTCCGGAGGAGTACAGGTAAGAATTCCGGAGGAATTCTTACCTGTACTCCTCCGGAAGAACTCAAACTCAATAACGTCATCCCTTGGGATCTTGTGGGTATGAAGCTACATCAACAGCGAAGAGAAAACAGAATTCAAACAATTTGATTGCGTTGGAATCTTCTGATGAATCCAATCCCGCTCATTCTTATAACTGAACTAAATGCTCACTGCCCATCAGATTTTTTTGCCGGCAATTTTTTTTCCTGATTAATAATTTAAAATGACGCAGGTGAACATGTCTGGGATCTTGTGGGTTTGAAGCAGTATTAATCACAAAAAAAAAGACCGGGAAAACTGTCCGGCCTTTTTATGTTTTTTAGAGAAAGATTTAATTTTTCATAAATCGAACCTGACGAACCATTCCGCTTTTATCCATACGATCGAGTTTGAGGTAATAAACTCCGGCGGCTAATTGTTCTACACTGCTTTGAAGGTTATTCACACCGCGTTGAGTACTGAATCGCTCCCAGGTGACAAGTTTGCCATAGACATCCACTATTTGCACGTTGATCACACCGTCAGTCTCTTCATAGAATGAATAAGAAATGGTGGAAAGGGCAGGGTTCGGGAAGACAGACAAGGCATCCTTGGATTTGAGGCAATTCAACGCGACGATGTCAGAATAAGAATTAGCTCCATCTATATCTACCTGTTGTAAGCGGTAATAAACAACTCCATCACAGGATTCCGTATCTGTGAATTCATATTCTCTGGTTTCCGTTGTTGTGCCTGCTCCAAATCCATTGATCTGAGCGATCTTATCGAAATTCTCACCGTCATAACTTCTCTCCAGATTGAAGTAATCATTGTTGGTTTCAGATGCTGTTACCCATTCGCAACGATTTCCATTTTCTGTATTCTTTGCTGTGAAAGAAATCAACTCAATTGGCAATGCTGTACCATATTGAACTGTGGCAAAATTAAAGAAGCTGCTCACAGACGCATTATAGGCATATCTTTTAGAGGTTGGTTTCGGTGGAGGAGGAAGGGCCGCGTTACATGGGCAGGTAGCTTCCATGGTCCAGCTGCCTGTACCGTTTACATCTTTCATTACAGTCAGCGCGGCAAATGAACCTGCTGCACCTGCCGTGAAGAAATTTATATACTGTCCTGCAGGCAGTGCGAATAAAGTTGGAACACTTAGTGTAACAGTAAATGGCCCTACTCCTATAATTGTTGCTCCACCCGGAATTCCGAAACCAAGTACATTCATTCCAACGGTAAGTGCAGGGTATCCCGGAGTGACTGTCGAGGCGAAGTTAAGTGTTGCGCTCGGGCCACCTTGTGCCAAATTTAAAGGATAAGCAATAGATGCGGGAGTTGCTACTCCGACATAATTGGAGTATGTTCGATTATAGAGCGTAAGATTGTAAGTTCCTGTTGGTGTTGCTGTGCTTGAAATGCTGTTCCAGTAACCATGATTTAAGGCAGGACGAATACTCCAGTCAAATCCATTACATTCCAGAGGAGGATA
>CAYHFJ010000147.1:0-1580 GCA_964355885.1 uncultured Flavobacteriales bacterium | reverse complement strand
CCCGTAATAATTTTACCATTCGTGAGAGTAAGTGTACCTCCTGTACCAAGAACCATGTTATTAAAGGCACCGGCAGCAAGGGTCAGGGAAGAGTTGATGGTCTGAGCCATTGTGACATTATTAAGGGTCAGCAGGCTGCCTATGTTCGTGAAGGTCTGCGGAGAATTACCAATGAATCGAAGCGTAGAACCTGCAGGAGATTGGAAAGTTGATGTTCCATTGAAGTTGTTAAAGTTTCTGGTGATGCTTAGTGTGCGCCCGTTACAATTCAGAACACTTGTTCCATTTTGAGTCGTAAAATTTGTGGCGACTTCAATATCAGTATTCATTTGTACCGTACCACCACTCTTATTTACTACAAAGTTTGGAAAACGGCTGAGACCTGAAACATTTCCATTGATGGTTTGATTAGCGCCACCAATGAATTCTATAGTGGATGTTGGATCTGCATTTAGTGTTCCCAAATTAGTGTAATTTCCACACACCTGAAGGGTTACGCCTGCTGCGATAGTTAGCATACCGGTAATTGTGATGTCCTTTACTTGTTCATTCGCAGTTATCACAGGCTGATTGAGTGGTCCGGCTAATATGTTGGCGTTAGTTGCACAGGTAGGTGATCCACAACCTCCCCAATTGTTCACATCGCCCCAAGTGTTGTTTGCTCCACCCGACCAATTTAGTGTTGACGGAGAACCTAGAATTACAGGTGAGCCTGGTCCAAAATCCAATGTGAAACCTGTACTTGTACCTGAGGTATTGTTGATCATCAACAAGTAAGTCTCCCCAGCAGTGACAATAACGTTTGTAGAAAAGGGTGCGTCTAATGGCATGCAAATACTACACACTCCGATGCTTTGCATACCTGTTAGGCCAACTGTATTACTGTAATTACATGAACTTATTGGTAGCGTATTGGCAGCAATGGATGCACAAGCAGCGGCATTCGTCATACCACTAATATTCCATAATACCCAATCGTAATTAACATTGCTTGTTGGTGTAATGTCAAAAGAAAGTCCGCCGTTTGTCCCAATATTGAAAGTGAAGAATGCTGAGTTGTTTTCCCTAGGTCCGGTTGCAGGTACACAACCATACGCTACAGCGGTATTTCCTAGATCACAAATGTTTCCCGCACCCTGGAATCCCGGACTGCCGAAAGTGGTTTGTTGTGCACAAATCTGTGTAGGTAAAACACAATCCTGTTGTGGAACAGGTAAAAGTGGAATTGAATTATCATAGATCGTAATTCCGAAAGTTCCCGTTAATCCGTTTCTTCCGTCTACAACCACATAATACGTAACACCCGGCGTAAGTCCGGTGGCAATTAATTCTGAAGCAAATGTGCTTACCCCACACTGGGTATAATCATCGTTGCAGCTCGTTCCACCTAGAGGTGTAAGCGAGAAACAAAATGCTCCCTGATAAATAGCTATTTGAGTGTTGGTAAGTGATCCAAGAGTGGTACGAATCCGTACTTGTCCGGATGCGGGAGCTGTAAAAGTGTACCACACCGTATTTAACTGAGCCACACTTGCATTTGCCCAACAAGATGGAGCAGCACCTGCTCCATCAGGAGGATA
>CAYHFJ010000146.1:0-8829 GCA_964355885.1 uncultured Flavobacteriales bacterium | reverse complement strand
GATATTGTTTTATTGGATGAACCTTGTTCCAACCTTGATTCCGCTGCTATTCTGTGGTATAAGGATCTGGTTAAAAATTATGGTGATGATAAATTAATTCTCGTTTGTTCTAATAATCAGAAGGATGAATTTGAATTTTGTGACAAGCATCTGAACATGTTGAACTGGAAATAAAATAGCAGAATTTTTAAGCCAATTGTTTGTTAAAAAGGAAAGATGTTTTAGAATGGAGAATTCCGATAAGGATAATATTTTGTTGAGCATTGACACCGAAGATGGTCTCCGGAATGCAGCTAAAGTTCTGGTAAAATTTGCAGGAAATGAAAGAATTATTGCTTTTTATGGTGAGATGGGTGCAGGGAAAACGACTTTTATTAAGGCAATTTGCGGAGAGTTGGGGGTAAAAGGAGGGATGAGCAGTCCTACTTTTTCAATTGTAAACGAGTACCTGAGCCAGAGGGGTGACAAAGTTTATCACTTTGATTTTTACAGATTAAAAGAAGAAAATGAAGCTCTGGAAATCGGAGTAATGGAATATTTTGACAGTGGATGCTATTGTTTGATGGAATGGCCGGAAAAAATTCTAAATTTATTGCCTGAACAAAGGATTAACGTTAGAATCCTTGTTGAACATAATAAACGCCTGATTACTTTTTCTCATGAATGAAAGATTTCCGAAAGGATTATCGGCATTAGCTGCCTCCGCAGCCTTACAGCCTTTAGAAGCTATGCTTGAAGTTAAGAAGCAGAAGAAACAACTTTTTATTGGTATCCCGAAAGAGACATCTTTTCAGGAAAACCGTATGCCTTTAATCCCGCAATCGGTGTCACTTTTGGTGAACAATGGTCATGATGTCCGGGTCGAAGCGGGTGCCGGTGCAGCATCTAATTTTCAGGATTCTGATTTTAGTGAAGCAGGGGCGCAAATCGTTTATACGGCAGAGGAAGTATATAAAGCAGACATTGTTATTAAAGTGGCTCCACCTTCCCTTGAAGAGCTGGAATTTATCCAGCCACGTCAGTATATGATTAGCATTCTACAGATGAGCATGCAGAATGAGGATTATATCCGCAAATTGTCTGCAAAGAAAATTACTGCTATCGGTTACGAGTATATGCATGAACATACCGGTGTTTATCCAATCATACAGGCGATGAGTGAAATTGTCGGAAGCACAGGAATTCTTATTGCCGCGGAATACTTAAGCAATGCATTCAATGGGAAAGGTGAGTTGTTAGGAGGCATTGCAGGTATTCCTCCAACTGAGGTGGTAATTATCGGTGCAGGGACGGTCGGGGAGTATGCAGCCAGAGCAGCTATAGGATTGGGTGCATCGGTAAAAGTTTTTGATAATTCTATTCATCGACTTCGCAGACTTCAGAACCGATTAGGGAGCCGTATTTATACATCTACACTAGTTCCGAGTATATTATTGAAAGAGTTAAAAAATGCCGATGTTGCTATCGGTGCTCTCCGTAGTGACCAAGGACGTACGCCAGTTGTTGTCACAGACGAGATGGTGAGCGAAATGCGGGTTGGTTCTGTAATTGTCGATATAAGTATTGATCAGGGTGGTTGTTTTGAGACTTCTGAAGTTACGAATCACTCTCAGCCTGTATTCAGAAAATATGGCGTGGTGCATTATTGCGTTCCTAATATCGCCTCACGAGTCAGCAGGACAGCTTCAACTGCCTTGAGTAATATTTTTACACCTATTTTACTTGAAGCAGGAGCCGAGGGTGGGATTGACGAGATCCTCTGGAAAAACAGAGCCGTATGCAATGGTGTGTACATGTTCCGTGGTGCCATCACAAACCGATATATAGCTGAACTATGTAAATTGCCATTTAAAGATCTGGATCTTCTGATGGCTGCCTCCAGAATATAGTCTTGGCCGGATAACTCTATCTTGTTAAATTGTCTCTTTTTTGTTTATTACCGCTTAAGCTGCCTTCTCCTGTTTTTTTCTGTTTTTATAAGTGAAAGCTCTCTCCCGGTTTGTCCTTTTACAGAGGTGTTTTCCTGAGCACGTCGAATCAGATAAGGAAGCACTGAGGTAATAGGGCCATAGGGAACATATTTACTTGTATTGTAATTTTCACGTGCAAGGTTAAAGGTTATGTGATCACTCATGCCATAAAGTTGTGAAAACCAGATGTGGTCGTGGTTATTTGCCAAGTGATTTTCTTCCATCAGACGAACAGCATGGAGACAACTTTGTTCATTATGTGTGCCGATACAAATATATATCTTGCTTATATTATCAATACAGAATTTGACAGAAGCATCGTAGTCTTTATCAGTATGCTCCTTGTTATCATGTATTGGAGAAGGATAATTTAGATGACGTGCTCGTTCCCGTTCTTTCTCCATATATGCACCGCGAACAATTTTAACTCCAAGAAAATAATTATTACTTTGAGCATGCTCAGCTGATTTCCGAAGAAATACAAGCCGATCGTGACGATACATCTGCAGGGTATTGTAAATGATGGCCTTTTTTTCATTGAATTTCTGCATCATCTCCTGAGAAATTTCATCAACGACATCCTGTATCCACGTATGTTCAGCGTCAAGATAAATTGGAACATTGTTATCAAATCCGGCCTGACAAATTGCGAGCACCCGGTTGTAAAATCGAGAGTACTCCTCCAGCTCTTTTGAAGTTAGCAATTTAGCTGCATTTTTCTTTTCAAGTAAATCGTGTCTTGCAAAGCCACTTGGTTTGAAAACAGAAAAAGGAACATGGGGATCTCCTTTTGCTCTGATTATTGTTGACAAAGTTTGTTGAAGTGCTCTTTCAAAATCTTCTTCTGATTCTTTTCCCTCTACCGAATAATCAAGAATTGTTCCGATATTGAACTTTGCAAGGCTTTCAATTGTTTTCTGGCAATCTTTGATTGACTCACCTCCACAAAAATGCCTGAAAGCAGTTGCACGTATTATTCCTTTAATTGGCAGGTGCGCCCAAAGAGCAAAATTGAAAACTCCTGGACTAATCTGCACAAGCCAGTTGAATGAGAGAATACGGAAAAGCCAAAAGGCTCTGTTCAAATCAGTATCCGATTTTGATCGGAATGCGGTTTCTGTGTCGTCGAAAGAAACGATGGTTTTAGTCATATAATATTATTACTGCAAACCTATATCATTCATGTGAATTGGCAAAAATCTAATCGTATCTTTGTTAAGCTTATGAGACAGAAAAAATTAAATGATTTAATTCCTCTGAACTCTTGGGGATTTGGGGCTGGATTTCCATTCATTATTGCAGGGCCATGTGGAGTTGAGTCTGATACTCAGATAAATGAAGTTGCCAGGAGTCTACGTGGTAAAAATGTGAATTTACTTCGAGGAGGAATATGGAAGCCTCGTACCCGTCCTGATTCATTTCAAGGAATTGGAGAGGATGGGCTTCTTTGGCTGAAAAATGCAGGATTAGCGAATCAGCTTCCTGTAGCTGTTGAAGTTGCACATCCCAGGCATGTGGATCAGGCTTTAAAGGCCGGAATTGATTGTTTCTGGATAGGTGCCAGAACGACAGTAAACCCATTTTTGGTTCAGGAGATTGCACAATCATTGAGTGGCGTGGACATCCCTGTTTTTGTAAAGAATCCGATAAATCCTGAGCTGGAGCTTTGGGTTGGAGCCCTTGAGAGATTGTATAATTCAGGGATTAGGAGACTTGGAGCTATCCACCGTGGCTTTTCTACTTATGAAAAATCAAAGTATCGGAACGTTCCAAATTGGCAAATTCCAATTGAGTTGAAACGAAGAGTGCCACAGCTGCCTGTGTTGTGTGATCCCAGTCACATCGGTGGTAACAGGGAGCTTATCAGCTCGCTCTCACAAACGGCACTGGATCTAAGCTTTGAAGGTCTTATGATCGAAGTTCATCCGGATCCTGCAAACGCTTTAAGTGATAAGGATCAGCAATTAGTTCCTTCGGATTTTCTGCAGATACTGGATTCACTGATAATTCGTCAAAAATCCGTAGACGATGTTATATTCCTGAATCTTCTGGAGGAATTGCGCGACCGAATTGATCACATTGACGAGGAAATTTTGCAGATGATCGCCGAACGGATGAAAGTAGCCCGTGAGATTGGTCAATACAAGAAAGAAAATAATATGACTATCCTTCAGGTTGAGCGATGGAATGAAATTCTAAGAACCCGTCAGGTTTCAGGATTGCAGAAAGATCTTACCCGGGAATTCATTATCCATCTTTTTGAAAAGATTCATGATGAATCTATAAATCACCAGACTCAGATTATGAATTCCGCTGAGATTCATAAGGAGCGTAACTAATTCGCTATAGAAGATGGGAATGGTTCTGTCTACAGCTTTTTGTAAGGTACACCTGGGAACAGATTGCTTCGTTCATCTCAATGATTTATTAAATGCAGAATACCACTTATCAAAGAAATTTATTTTAGTTGATGAGAATACACATGCAAATTGTTTGTCAATTTTCAGGGAGGCTCTTGGTAATCAAATTCATTTTGAAATAATTGAAATTCCATCCGGAGAGCAGTATAAGAATTTGTCAAGTTGTGAACGGATATGGCAATCGCTCACAAATTCAGGCGTAGATAAAGATTCAGTATTGATTTCTCTGGGAGGAGGAATGATTGGAGATCTCGGAGGTTTTATTGCCGCTACAATTTTACGTGGTATTGATCATATCCAGGTTCCTACTTCTTTATTAGCGATGGTAGATGCATCAACAGGTGGTAAAACCGGGATTAATTTTTCAGGATTAAAAAATCAAATTGGAACATTCTCTCATCCCAAGGCAGTTTATATTAATCCTGAATTCACTTCAACTCTTTCGGAAAGAGAATTTAATTCGGGAATGGCTGAAATTGCCAAGCATGCCTTGATTGCCGATGCAGATATGTGGCAATCTTTTTCAGGGAAATCCGAATTCAGTTCCATTGAATTATTTCAGTTGATCAAGCGTTCTGTTGAAATTAAAAACTCCTTTGTGCTAAAGGATGAGAAGGATACAGGAGAGAGACATGCCTTAAACTTTGGACATACCATTGGTCATGCCATTGAGTCCTATTCGCTTGCGCATCACAAAATGCCTATCCGGCATGGAGAAGCGGTTGCCATTGGGATGATGGCGGAAAGTTATTTGTCCGGACAAATTCTTGGATTGCCAACTTCTCAGTTACACGAAATATTAAGAAGCCTTGAATCCAGATTTAGTTATTTGCAGTCGGATTTTCTTCCCGCTGAACTCATGAAGTATATCTATTCTGATAAAAAGAATAAGGGTACACAGCCAAACTTTTCTTTGATTCCTGCAATCGGCTCTGTCAGGATTAATCAATCTGCCAGTGACCTACAAATTATTGAATCGGTAAAATCAGCACTGAATCATTTCATGAGCACTGTGCAATGAACCCAATAAAAATTTATCCGCCGGGAGTACCAGTTTCAGGTGCCGTTGATTTACCTGCTTCAAAAAGTATTGCTAATAGATTGTTGATTATTAATTCGCTCAACAATTCAACATTAGATCTTCAAGCTTATTCCGATTCCGGAGATACTTTGCTATTAAAGAATATTCTTCAAAATTTAAATCCTCACATCAATGCAGGTGAAGCAGGTACAGTCTTTCGATTTCTTACTGCTTACCTTTCAGGATTACCTGGTACATGGAACCTCAGCGGTTCTGAAAGAATGCTTGAAAGACCCATTGGACCTCTGGTACTTGCATTGAAACAATCCGGGGCAGATATACAGTATCAAGGCAGGGATGGATACCCTCCGCTTTTAATTCTTGGAAAAAAGTTAAAAGGAGGAAAGGTGGATATAGATGCCTCTTTGAGCTCCCAGTTTGTAAGCGCGCTATTGTTGATAGGGCCTTATATGCATGAGGGTTTGCATGTTCAAATGAATTGCACACCGGCCTCGGTGCCCTATATCAAAATGACGATTGATCTCATGAAAAAAGGTGGAGCAGAAGTTGATTGGAAAGAGAATGAAATAATTGTCAAGCCCGGAATTTATTCAAGCGTTAATATAAATGTGGAAACAGACTGGAGTTCTGCTGTTTTTTGGTACGAGCTCTGTGCAATAAGCCAACACGCTTCTATTCTATTGAAAGACTTACAGATTAATAGTATTCAAGGTGATGCCGCAACAGTTTCTGTCATGAATTTTTTTCAGGTAAAGACTCGTTCTGACGCAAAGGGCGTTCGGATTGAAAAACTGAATATGGATAAGACTAAAAATTTCTTTAGCTTGGACTGTCGTGATATTCCTGATTTAGTGCCAGCTTTGGTCTGCACCTGTGCAGCTTTGGGCATCAAGGCCGAGTTTTCCGGAATTCGTACTCTTAAGATAAAAGAGTCTAACAGGATTCATGCCTTGCAGACAGAGTTGAGAAAATTAGGATTGCAGTCAGTATATAATTCTGAGGATGATATTCTCCGTCTTGAAAATGGCCGGTTGAAAACTTTTAGTGGAACGCTAAATACTCATAATGATCATCGGATTGCCATGGCATTGGCACCCTTAGCATTGGTTTGTGGGCCATTATGTATTAATGATTCTGAAGTTGTTGAAAAATCGTATCCGTCTTTTTGGGAACAACTGACAGGTCTCGGTTTTGTCATCGAGAAACTTGATACTAGAATTGAAGCCTGAGTTGAACTTTCAATTCCTTTTTAGGGTCATTTTGTCCGGTAGGTATTTCAGTAGAAGGATTCTCTTTTTCATATTTAGAAATCGCATACCTGATCCAGAGATCAATCATTCTGCTGATACGATAGCGCAGGTTGATGTACATTCTTTCTCCTCGTCCCTGCATGGCAGGAATTGAATAGCTGAAAAGCACGTCATTTTCGTATGCATAGATTCTTGTATCATAATCGTCGGTATCGAAAATCGCATAACGAAGACCAAGAGAAATAGGGCTATTCAGAGGATGAAAGATCAGGTCTTGATAAAGTAGTAGTCCATGCTGATTTTCTGCTTTGCCTTTTTTGAAAATGGTGTTTTCTAACCGGCTTCCCCATTCCCAGGTTTCACTAAGTTTTATCCGAACATTCAATCTTAGACTTGAATGTTTTCTGGTCTCAAGATGATTTAATTTTCCATTCTGTACATCCGCATTTTCCTGTTTGACTTTTGTCTTAAACTGGAAATAGGTTTCAAATGTTCTTTTCGGTTTCCATTTTAGTTGAAGTAAATAATCATAGCCGGCACTGGGTGCATCAACACCGAATTTTAACCATGGGAATACAAAATAATCTGTATAGGCAGAGAGGGAGAGATTTTTTGGAAGCTTTATCTGTGCACTCGAAAATATGCCATACTCATTTGCCGTCTTTGTGTTTTCTGAAAATGCAGCAGATTGTAATGACTGATAATTTTGTCGGTAGTTTCTGATGGCGATGGAGTAACTCAGCTTTGGATGAAGATGTATCACCGAACCCCAAAGAAAAGCCATGCCGCCATTCTTACTGCGTCCGATTTCAGCAAAGGTGTTTACGTTTTTATATAAATATGAACCATGCATTCCATAATTAAGATTTTTATCCCCCTGAAATTCATATTGGTTATAAAGTGAGGTTTCTTTGTTCAGTCTGGTTGAGAATTTTGTGAAATAAACTATTGCTCCATATTTCAGATTTCCTGCTGATCTGTTAAGGCTTGCTCCTGCTATCATTTCATTTATGCTTTTTCTGTCTTCCAGTTCAGCTTCGGTTCTGTGATAACCTGATGTTTGAAAAGCCGAAAAGATTTCAGTTTCATTTTTACTTATCATATTGGCATCTTTTTTATGGGATGAAAAAAACAAATCTGATTTCCATTTTGTAAATTGTGTACTCACACTGATTCCACGTAGAAAATTGTTTTCGTCAACTGAGGTATAAGGTCGAATCCCATTGGCATTTTTTTGAATATTCAGAACCTCTGAGCTTTTTCCAAATCCCATGCCTGACCACATAACCAAGCCTTGACCATGTTGGATTGCATAATCACCCAGGGTTACTTGTCTTAAAAACGATCGCGATTTGAAGATTAGATGACCGGAATAAAAATCAAACCCGGATGGATTTGATTTTCCGAAGAAAGCCTCACCGGGATCCTTCTCAGCTGTTAATCCTATTCTTATTCTGTCTGCCAGCTGATATTTATATCGGAAATATATTTTTTCATTTGAACCCGGATGGGAAGAGTCATCTTCAAAGCTTCCAATGTTTTTTTGCATCCTGATCATGATGGTGTTTGAGCCTTCATTTATAATAGTTCCCGGGGTGATTGCCTTTTGGCCTGCAAGTTTTCCTACACTCAATAGCGGTTTGATGGAGCGGATGAAATCTGCATCAAAGTCTTCAATTACTTGCAACTCCTCCACAGCAATCAGATCTCCATAAATAAGTTTGTGTGCTAAGATTCTTTTTACCTGGTTTTCGTTGAAGAAAGGAAAGGCAAAGAGTCTGTCTTCAGAACTATTATTTAATTGTAACGGTGTTTGTAAATACTCCTCTATCGCGTCATAATTTTGGTAATTTTCCTGAGCCTGATCAGCACGTACCGATTCAGTCTCAATTTCTGATTCTTGTGTTTTGAGTACCTCCTGAAGTTGTTCTACTTGAGCCTGTGCAGTTAAGGAAAGGAAAAGTATTACCGTAAGTATTACACTGTTTGGTCTCATATTATCGAAACATATACTGAATGCTGATACCCGAACTGAGACCTAAGTACTGTTCAGTGCGGATTGTGAAATCGATACTGGTGTTTTTCAATTGAAAACTTACTCCAAAAGCGGGCCTTACCGGTGTTGTACTTATTCCTGTTCTGAATTG
>CAYHFJ010000145.1:0-8838 GCA_964355885.1 uncultured Flavobacteriales bacterium | reverse complement strand
GCACTTACCGAACCAAAGATTATCGCTGAATATTTACATGGAACGGAGACCATTACCGACTGGAATGTAGGAAGTAAAATCATCTTTCAGGGAGAGTATGAAGGGAAAAAGTACCGTGATGGTGGAATCATCAAAGAATATAATCCTAATGAAAAAATGTCTTACACTTATTTTAGTAGTTTTTCAGGATTGGAAGATAAACCCGAAAATTATGCTTTGGTAACATATCAGGTATCTGCCATTGATCCTGATAAAACTAAATTTACCTGGACGACGAAGGGTTTTACCAATGAAGATGAGTATAAGCGTTCAGAATCAAGTATGCCGGCCTTTTTGCAGAATATCAAATCAATCATAGAGAAATTGTAATTTTTATTTATTTATTTTAATAAAATATGACAACAGATCCTTTCATGCAAGCCGCGATTGAAGAAGCACAAAAAGGCTGGGACGAGGGCGGGATTCCTATTGGCTCCGTATTGGTCCGTGATGGAAAAATCATCGGCAGAGGTCACAATCAACGCGTACAAAAGGGCGACCCTGTTACCCATGCTGAAATCGATTGCCTTCGTAACGCAGGGCGTATAGGTAATTATAAAGATGTGATTCTTTATTCTACTCTAATGCCTTGTTACCTCTGCGCAGGTGCTGCTGTGCAGTTTGGCATAAAGAAAGTAATCGTTGGAGAATCCCGCACTTTCCCGGGGGCAGAAGCCTTCATGATAGAGCATGGTATCGAAGTCCGGAATCTGGATAATCCGGAATGCATCGAGCTTATGGAACGTATGATCCGTGAAAAACCGGACTTATGGAATGAGGATATAGGCATTTGACGATTTTTTTCTGTTTTTTTTCTTGTTGACCGCTCCCCCTATTCCAGATCGGTTTCCTTGCATTATTTCTCTCCCCTTCGGAATCAACTAATTTTTACTATTTTTACTAATTCCCGAACGAAACAACCTATGGAAACAGCGACATTGAAATACCCTGAAGTAAAAAACTATATCTCCGGTAAATTTACTCCAAACGGAAAAAAATTAATGGAGGTAATCAGTCCGCTTACCGGAAAGGTTATTTCTACAGTACCTATGTCTTCTGCCGCGGATCTGGATGAAGCCGTAAGAGCCGCCAAAGCTGCTTTCCCGGCCTGGTCCGCAATGCCAATTAAAGAGCGCGTTCAGATTTTCTATCGCTACAAAACACTGATGGAAAAACACTTAACCGAACTATCCAATCTTGTTAGTATAGAAAATGGAAAAACTTTTGATGAAGCTAAAGCAGAGGTGGAAAAGAGCATTGAGTTAACTGAATTTGCCTGTTCTATGCCACAACTTATTTCCGGCGAACTTTTAGAAGTTAGTCGTGGTGTTGAATGCAGAGTGGAACATAAACCCCTTGGTGTAGTTGCGTCCATTGCCCCATTCAATTTTCCGCACATGGTTCCTCATTGGACAATTCCCAATGCATTGGTACTCGGAAATTGCATGATCCTCAAACCATCTGAACAGGTTCCTATTTCTTCTAACCGTATTGCTGAGATGTTGAAAGAAGCAGGTCTGCCTGATGGTGTATTAAATATTGTGAATGGGGATCGTGAAATTGTCGAAGCTATTTGTGATCATCCGGGAATTGAAGCTGTCTCGTTTGTTGGCTCTACTAAGGTGGCTAAAATCGTTTATATCAGAGCCACATCAAACCTTAAACGCGCACTTGCTTTAGGCGGAGCAAAGAACCACCTCATCGTTTTTCCTGATGCACATCCGGATATGACTGCTTCAAATGTTACTGCTTCAATGGCTGGTTGTGCCGGACAGCGTTGCATGGCCGCTTCTGCAATGGTTGCCGTTGGTGCTATTGATCCGATTATAGCTAAGATCTGTGATGAAGCGAAAAAAATTATTCCAGGAAAAAATCTTGGCTCCGTAATATCAAAAGAAGCAAAGGAAAGAATCGAACGTTATATCACCGAAGCTGAAAAAGCCGGAGCCAAAATATTAGTGGATGGTCGCAGTTGGAAAGTAGATGGCCACGAAGGTGGCTTTTATGTTGGCCCTACAGTTATTGATTTCGTTACTCCTGATATGGCTATTGCCAAAGAAGAAGTATTTGGTCCGGTGCTTGCAATTATTCGCGCAAAGAATCTGGATGAAGCAATTGCTATAGAGAATTCCTCAAGTTATGGAAATGCAGCTTCTGTATTTACACAAAGCGGAAGCATCGCCAGACAGGTAATGGATCGCGCTAGTGCAGGTATGATCGGTGTCAATATTGGTGTACCTGTTCCCCGTGAACCATTTTCATTTGGAGGATGGAACGATTCAAAATTCGGAGTGTGCGACATTACCGGAAAAAGTTCGATTGAATTTTGGACTCAGTTAAAGAAGACATCCGTGAAATGGAATGCGGAAGCAAAAACGAATTGGATGAGTTAAAAATTGCTTTCTCGATATTTTTATTGAAAAGAAAATTGTGATCCAACAATTCTTGCAGAATAGATTATTCGTCAGGATTTAAATTATAGATTTAACAGAAAGACATATGTCAACGACGGTAAAAGAAAGCACCTCTTCAAAAGAAGAAGTTTTAGCAACAAATCTGAAACACAGCATCTTTTCATGGACAAAACAAAGCGGGCTAAATCCATTGAACATTGAGCGCGCGAAAGGTGTCTATCTTTATGAGCGAAGTGGAAAAAAGATTCTGGACTTTTCATCTCAGTTGATGAATGTAAACATTGGCCATGGCCATCCAAAGGTAACAGAAGCCGTTGTCCGTCAGATGAATGAGGTGAGTTACGTGCATCCGGGTATGATCACCGAAGCACGTGGATTACTGGGAAAAAAGCTTTCTGAAATTAGTCCGGGTTCATTGAACCGTGCATTTTTTACCAATGGTGGAGCGGATGCGATTGAGAATGCAATCAAGTTGGCTCGCATGGTGACCGGAAGGCATAAGATCATTTCTTTATACCAGAGTTATCACGGTGCAACTTACGGGGCCTTATCCGCAGGCGGTGATCCGCGAGGACTGCCGCATGACAGCCAGGGTGTTCCCAACATCATTCATGTGGAGAATCCATATTTTTATCGTTGTCCATGGAATAGTAAGACATTAGAGGAATGTGCAGAGAATGCAGCTGCACACATGGAGCGCGTCATTAAATTTGAAGGTCCGCAGTATGTTGCCGCCATATTGATGGAAGGCGAAAGTGGTTCTTCAGGTTGTATTAAATATCCTCCGGGATATTGGAAGAAGGTAAAAGCTATCGCGGAAAAATATGGCATTCTAACAATTTGTGATGAAGTCATGAGTGGTTTCGGCCGCACCGGTAAATGGTTTGGTATTAATCACCACGATGTTACTCCTGATATCATGTGCATGGCTAAAGGAATCACCAGTGGATATATTCCTCTGGGTGGAATGATGGTGAAAGAAGAGATCATCAGGCAATTTGATGACAAGCCACTCCCAATTGGACTTACTTACTCAGCACATGCTGTCGCTTGCGCTGCAGCTAACGCAGTGATTGAAATCTACGAAGAAGAAAATCTGATTGAGAACGCTGCAAAGATGGGTGCTTACCTTGATGCGGGAATGGAAATAATGAAAGAGAAACATCCTTCTATTGGAGATTTTAGAAATACAGGGTTGCTGGGAGTAATTGAACTGGTGAAGAATCGAAAAACGAAGGAACCGATGGCCCCTTGGAATGCGGCACCACCGGAGATGGAAACTATGAATAAAGTAGCCGCGAAGCTAACTGAACTCGGACTTTTCACATTTGTACGCTGGAACTGGATCTTTACTGCTCCACCATTATGCGTAACGAAAGAACAGATTGATGAAGGTTTGCATATCATCTCCCAAGCTATTTCAATCGCTGATCAACAATATAAATAGTGAGTGTAAGGGAAATGTCTCAACTAACCTGATGGTTCATTTCAGAAAAATTTAAGTACGATTAATCCTTAGCGTGAGGGGACATCATTTTTTTTATTGATTTCTATGGAGAATAATTCAACACCTATTCCGGAAGAATATCATTCTTCAGCACTCTATAGTAAAGATCTTGCCCCGACCCCTCCGGAAGGAAGGACATGGAACAAATGGAACCTTGCAGCCCTATGGGTAGGAATGGCAGTTTGTATCCCGACCTATTTACTTGCCTCTTATATGATCCGTTCCGGATTAAGCTGGCAGGCTGCACTCACTATCATAGGATTTGCAAATCTTGTAATCACCATTCCGATGGTGCTAAACGGACATGCCGGAGTGAAGTATGGAATCCCTTTTCCTGTTCTGGGCAGGGCAGGATTTGGTACAAAGGGAATACACGTCCCTTCATTTGTCAGGGCGATTGTTGCTTGTGGTTGGTTTGGAATACAAACATGGATCGGCGGTCTTGCCATCTATTCAATTTGGAATGTTATCACCGGACAAGAAGGAACTATCGGTCTGGATGTAGGAAAATTTATTGCTTTTGGAATTTTCTGGTTCATTAATATTTATTTTATATGGAAAGGAACAGAAAGTATTCGCTGGCTGGAGGATATTTCCGCGCCGATATTAATTGGTATCGGAATTATATTGATAGTTTGGGGTTACAATAGTGCGGGTGGTTTTTGGAAGGTGTTGGATCAAGGAGTTCAATTGCAAGGTTCAACGGCAGTTCTTTCTGCTCCGAATGAAAACGGACAGTTCAGTCTGAACCTGAATCCTGTGAAAGGTTTTAATGGGAAAGCAAAAGCCGATGAATATTCAATTCTGGTTCCAACCACTAAGGGCTATTATGATTTTGGCTGGAAAAATTGGGATGATTCAAAACATATTTTTCTTCTGGAGAATGTGCAAGGCATCGAAACCAATAATATTCTAAAGGGTGAACAACCGGTAAAAGTTCAGTTCAGAAATAAAGAGCAGGATGTTTCCACCATCCTCAATGCCACTATCCCGAAACCAACAAGTAAATCCAATCAGTGGTGGGAATACATCATCTGGTTTACCGCCATGGTTGGGTTCTGGGCCACCATGTCCATTAGTATTTCAGATATCACACGTTATGCCAAATCACAAAAGGATCAGATTGCAGGACAATTTATCGGACTGCCCGGGACAATGATTTTTTATTCCTTTGTTGGGATATTTGTAACCATTGCGGCGGTTCTCGTATTCAATGATGTGTTGGTTGTGGAAGATGCTCCATGGGATCCCGTCTCGCTCGTAGCAAAATTTAAAACTCCCTGGGTTGTCATCTTTGCCCAGATTGCAATGATCATAGCTACTTTAAGTACGAATATTGCAGCGAATGTTATAGCTCCTGCCAATGCGTTTTCAAATTTATATCCTAAGAAAATAAGTTTCCGAACAGGTGGCATCATTACAGGTATAATCGGGATCCTCATCTGTCCATGGTGGCTCATGAATGAAATCAGTAGCATTTTAATTTTTATTAGTGGTTTGCTGGGTCCTGTATTGGGTGTTCTCCTTTGTGATTATTTTGTTCTTAGAAAAAAATCATTGAAGATAGTGGAGCTTTATAAATCCTCAGGCTTGTATTCATACAATGACACTGGCTTCAACAAGGCGGGAATGCTTGCTTTATTTTCCGGAGTTCTTATTGCTCTGATCGGCTACTGGATTCCTTCTCTTGATTATCTCTATAAAATGTCCTGGTTCAGCGGATTTATAGTTTCATTTATTGTTTACTATATTTCAGCAAAGAAGACGGTTCAAATTAATTGATGGCATGCTTCAATTCAAATCTTGCCATTCATAACTATTAAAAAAATCAACATGTCCATCCTGATTAAAAACGGAAGATTGGTCACCGCCTCAGAAGATTTCATCGCGGATATTTTCATTGAAGGAGATAAGATTAGTGCAATTGGGAAAAATCTTTCAATGTCTGCAAACGATGTTATCGATGCATCAGGAAAATTAGTTTTCCCGGGAGGGATTGATCCCCATGTACATCTTGATATGCCTTTCATGGGAACTTTTTCCAGCGATAATTATGAAACAGGAACTCTTGCCGCTTTGCATGGAGGTACGACTACTGTAATAGATTTTGTGCTTCAAACTCAGGGGAAATCTTTGCATCATGCTCTGGAACAATGGAAAGGACGTTCAAATGGAAATTGTTATGCGGATTATTCCTTTCACATGGCGGTCACCGATTTTAATGATCAGACCAAGGCCGAGATCAAAGAAATGATCGAGAAGGAAGGCATTACTTCTTTTAAAACTTTCATGGCATACAAAGGGGCATTAATGATTGATGACCGTCAGATGGTTGGTCTCATGAATGAAGTGAAAAGTTGCGGAGGGATGGTGACCGTACATGCTACTAACGGTGATCTTATTGATTACCTCATTGCAAAACATCGTTCTGAAGGTAAACTTTCGCCACTTTATCATTACCTGAGCCAGCCTGAAATTACTGAATCGGAAGCGACAGGTCGCTTTGCGGATCTTGCTTATCAAACAGGTGTCACCGGTTACGTTGTGCACATGACTTGTGAAGGCGCATTGAATCATATAAGGGATATTGCAAAACGAAATCAAAAAGTCTATGCGGAAACCTGTATTCAATACCTCATTCTTGATGCATCATTATACCAGAAGGATTTTGAAGGAGCGAAATGGGTAATGAGTCCGCCTTTGCGCGAACTTAAAGATCAAGCAACATTGTGGGCAGGGATTAATCAGGGTTCGGTGCAGGTAGTGGCAACAGATCATTGTCCATTTAAATGGGACCAGAAAAGACTTGGGGAGAAGGATTTTTCCGCCATTCCTAATGGTCACCCGGCTATTGAGCACAGAATGGAACTTCTTTATTCAGAAGGTGTTCATAAAAACAGAATCAGCTTAAATAAATTCGTTGAAGTCAGCTCAACAAATGCAGCAAAGATATTTGGAATGTACCCGAAAAAAGGTACTCTTGCTATCGGTTCAGACGCTGACATTGTTATCTTCGATCCGAATGAGAAGCATACTTTATCCGCTAAGACCCATCACATGAACGTGGATTACTCAGCTTACCAGGGCTGGGATGTGACGGGAAAATGTAAAACCACAATTTTGCGTGGACAGATTGCGACAGATAAGGGAGATGTAAAAATTAAAAAGGGCTATGGCCAATTTGTGAAGAGGAAAAAGGTAAAAGGAGTGATTTGAACAACACTTCTATAAACAAATTGTTGAATGATTATTTAATTATTGTGAATTGTCTGACACAGAAGTTTTGAAAATGATTCTATGCGATCTGATTATTTTATTCTTATCCTATTCATATGAAGCTCTATGTTAAAATTTATCAACTTAATTCTAATTGCCTTTGCACTGTGTAGCAGCGGATTTGCTAAATATTCTGAATTTGATGAAATTCAACAAGTATTCTTAAAAGCAAATCACAGACTGGAAAACAATATCAATGGTCAAATTAATTATAAAGTCATGATGAAGTATTTTCAAGATCCAGAAGTAGATCATCATTCTATTAAATTATTGTTTGACAGGAGAATAAATAATTTAGATTCTCTGAGTGGATATATGTTAAGTATTAATGGAACATTTCTACACATTGCACTTAATTCTAACTTGTTTATAATAAATACAAATACACATTCAATTAATGTTTATTCAGTTGATACAATAAATAATAATTCGTTTTCGAGACTTGTTTCAAGTTGTGGACAGTATTTATTCAAACCGTTTGCCACAAACAAAAAAAATCCGTTTAGAATGCCCAAAGGGTATATTTATCAAACCGTTTTAGAGGAAAATTTGTATGGTGAGGAATGCTTCAAAATTTCATTTGCTTCACTTGATAGTTTGATTCCAGCTTTGGGATATGACTCAGCCATTTATCATTTTAGAAGAAGTAATTACGATTTGTTAAGGTATGAGAGAGTTTTGTACGATACGTTTGAAATGAATACGCAAAGGATTGTATATGATAGTATTACTTATGAAAAATCGCCAACAGATCAAATTGATTTTTTAGAATCATATTTGAGCAAGTTTCAGAAAGATGGCTATACAATAATTCAAGAGGATCCTTATAGCAAAGGGATCCTTCCTTTTGAAGGCAATCAGTCTGTTTTACCTAACTGGATTGCTTGCGATAACAGTGGGAAAATGGTTGAACTAAGTAAAATAAATTCAAAATTAATTTTATTTGATTTTTCTTATTTGTCTTGTCATTATTGTATGAGTTCATTACCTATGTTAAATAATATTTTTAACAAATACGACCGAAGTCAAATTACAGTGTGTTGGATTGACCCCTATGATTTCAAAAAAAAGGAGTTTCTTGCATCTCAATTTGAAAGGCGAAATATTAAATTTCCAGTGTATTATGATATTGACAAATCTGTTTCTATTCAATATGGAATAAGCACGTACCCATACCTGTTTTTAGTGGAAGGTAAATCCCTTAAGTTGATTGAAAGTATGGTTGGTTATAGCGATAATCATGAAGCCCAAATATTGAAAGTTATTGAGGAATTCTTAAATAAATGATATGGTGAGCTATTAGTAATGATTCTGAGAAAGCAGGAATCAACATTGACTTAATTAAATTCAATTCTTAAAAACATATGCCAAGAAAAATTAAATCAGGACTCATACAGATGAGTTTACCTAAAACAGAAGGCGAAGGAACTATTCCCGAGATTGTGAATGCCATGGTGCAAAAACACATTCCTTTCATTGAAGAAGCAGGGAAGAAAGGTGTTCAGATACTTTGCCTGCAGGAAATTTTTAACACCCCTTACTTCTGTCCCGGACAAGATCGAAAATGGTACGAATCCGCAGAGTCGGTTCCCGGTCCCACAA
>CAYHFJ010000144.1:0-8917 GCA_964355885.1 uncultured Flavobacteriales bacterium | reverse complement strand
TTATTGTTTGCGATGAATTGAGTTTTACATCCTTGGCGATTGAAAACCTTATTACTATCGTATAGTCACAGTTAGTCTTTTTTCATTTTCCAGAAAACAATCCAGCACATCACCTGCTTTTACCGGACCTACACCACTTGGTGTCCCCGTATAAATCAAGTCACCCTTCCTGAGGGTAATAAATCCTGAAACATAGCTGAGAATTTTTTCAATTGGAAAAATCATCAATGTACTTGAACCTTTCTGAACGGTATTTCCATTAACATTAAGATGAAATTGAATGTCAGATTGATTCTTTAAATCGTTAATGCTTATAAATTCACCAACCGGAGCTGAGTGATCAAATGCTTTTGCCGGTTCCCATGGCAGGCCTTTTTCTTTCTGCCTTTGTTGAATATCACGGGCGGTAAAATCCAATCCAACACTTATCTGATCCACATACCGTGATGCAAATTCTTCCGCAATGTGTTTTCCTTCTTTACAGATCTTGTAAACCAGTTCAATCTCATGGTGGATATCCGTCGAAAATTCAGGCATGTAAAAGGGACGCCCTTTAGGTGAAAGTGAAGTATCAGGTTTCAGAAAAAACACGGGCTCGGAAGGAACATCATTCTTAAGTTCCTTAGCATGTTCAACGTAATTCCTGCCAATGCAAATAATTTTCATACAATTTATTAATCGCTTATTGGTTAAAATCTTTTAGACGGATCCTGGTAATAACGTTTTTCGTATTGGTGGCAAAATCTCCCTTCATCATCCAGTCATAATAGGAAGTTTCAATTTTAAAAATCTCTCTGACAATTCTACCTTTATATTTCCCGAAATTAAATACTTCTTCACCTTTATCATTTAGGACAATTCTTCCTGCCAGATCAACATTTTTGTTGACGGTACTGAATTTTGATAAAAAGTCAACGTCATTCTCCAGCACATCATACTTCTCCAATTGTGCCAGCAGCACCTCGAAAGTAGCATTGGTGTCCGCGGCAGCGCTGTGGGCATTCTCAAGGTTTTTGTCACAATAAAACTTATAGGCGGCACTCAGTGTCCGCTGCTCAAGCTTATGAAAAATATTCTGTACATCGATCAGTTTGATGTTAATAATATCCAGATTGATGTTAACCCGGGTGAATTCTTCAATCAATAGTGGAATATCGAACTTATTTGAGTTGTATCCGGCAAGATCTGTGGAGGCTATGAAGGAATGAATATCCTTTGCAACACTTTGGAAAGTTGGCGCATCTATTATATCCTCATCATAAATACCATGTATCAATGAGGTTTCCAATGGGATCGGTATAGTTGGATTTATCTTCATACATATCTCCTCCTTTTTTCCGTCAGGATGAATTTTTAGGAGGGCAATTTCAACGATCCTGTCAGCACCTACATTGACACCGGTTGTTTCAAGATCTAAAAATACCAGTGGTCGTTTTAATTTTAATAACATATTTTTTATTTAGATGACTTAACAATTATTTCATGATGAATCTCTGCAGGAGGGAAGATTTCTTCAACGATAATTTCTTTACTTGTGTTAACAAAATTGCTACCTTCAACGGTAAGCTTATATTCTCCCGGTGATGCGTTGAAGATAAAAGTAGTTCCGGTTGCGGCTGGCACATATTCCAGTATAGACTGCGTCGCCTTATTTTCAAGAAAAACTTTTGAAAGCTTCACACGGATTCCTGTCTCTGAAACCACTGTGCCTGTAATTACCGTCTTGAATTCTTGATCACTGGTGTCTTTAAATTCTATTCGCCAGATATCCAGATTACCCAGGCCTCCTTTTCTACTGGCAGAAATATAGGCATATCGTCCGTCGCCTGTAAATGAAATAACATGATTATCATCAGCGGTGTTTATAGGAAAGCCGACATTAACCGGTGATTGCCAATTTCCGCTTTGCATATTCCTGACCGACTTAAATAAATCAAAATCCCCCATGCTATTATGCCCCTTGGATGCGAAGTAAAGTGTACTCCCATCGAGACTCAGCCATGGATAGTCGTCATCCTCTTTTGTATTTATATCCGGGCCAAGATTCTCAACAGAACCCCAGTGACCATTTGGATCCAATTTTGCAATCCAAATATCACTTCCTCCCAGTCCTTCTTTTCTGATACTTGAAAAATAAAGAGTAGAGCCATCCAGAGAAATGCATGCCGACCCTTCCAACAGTTTAGTGTTAATTGTTGCACTCAGCATATCTGGTTTTACCCAAGACTTTCCTTTCATTGTTGTGTATCCAACGTCACCAAAAAATTCAAAATTATCGAAATAAATAAAGGCTTTATCTCCCGCTGCATTCAATCCAACAAGTTCTTCATCCCATTCTCCATTAACTAATCCACCAAAACTTTTTGCTTTAGACCAGATAGTGTCTTTCCATTGGGAACCATAAATGTCTGCCGTATAAATTCCAAGATCATCTATGAATCCGCCGATATTTCCCTTTCTTCTCGACGTAAATGCGAGAAATTTTCCATCAGCGGAAATATAAGGATTGTATTCGTCATAGCTTGTGTTAATCAACTTCCCCGGATTTTCAAAGCTTACATCTAATGGCTGACTACAAATTACTTTTCCGTTAGCGCACATTTCAAGAAGTCTGTCGACAGGAGGAAGATCTTTTACTCCCTTTCCACCTACCTTATTTTTATAATCCTGAAACGAAGAAATAGCTAGATCCCAATCATTATTATACATATAAGCCAGACCCAGGTAATAGTCAATTTCCTTTTTGACATCTTTCGATCCCGAATTTGCATGAACTAATAAATAGGGGAGTGCCGCTGATTTATCAAAAGTTGTTTGCAAAAGACATACACCCAGACGATAGTTATATTCCGGATTTTTAGGATCAGTTTTAATCAGTTCCTGATAAGCAGTTAAAGCACCTTTAAAATCCAGAGTAGCAAATAGAGTAGATGCATCCTTCTTCACAACTTTTGCTTCATCAGCACTCAGCACTCTGGATGGTTTTGCCTTCTGTCCAAAGGTGTAAAATGAAACAAAAATGAGTAGTGTAATAAAAATGTTGGTTCGTGAAAAGAAAACTAATGGCTTCATGATTTATTGCAGGCGTATACCAAGAGAAATATATTTTTCGAATAGTCTCAATAAGTACGGTTACTGTCAAAATTTTCCAGATAATCTGAGATTCGCTTTAAGAAACTGCCACCTAAGGATCCATCAACGATCCTGTGATCATATGAGAGTGAAAGAAACATCATCTGTCGGATACCAAGAGTATCACCCTCAGGAGTTTCAATCACCGCAGGTCTTTTACGAATGGCTCCGGCAGCTAAAATAGCAACCTGTGGCTGGTTAATGATCGGTGTACCCATGACATTACCAAAGGTTCCAACATTGGTCAGCGTAAATGTACCATCCTGTATTTCTTCGGGTTTGAGTTTGCCAATTCTGGCACGATTCGCCAGATCATTAACGGCTTTTGTAAGTCCAATCAGATTAAGATGATCAGCATTCTTGATAACCGGTACGATAAGGTTGCCACTTGGCAGAGCGGCGGCCATTCCGATGTTAATGTAATTCTTCTTGATAATGTTATTCCCGTCGAGACTGATATTCACCATTGGAAAATCTCTGATTGCCTTGCAAACGGCTTCTATAAATATAGGTGTATAAGTAATTTTCTCACCGGTCTTCTTTAAAAAATCATCCTTTACTTTCTCCCGCCATTTCACAAGATTTGTAACATCCGCTTCCACAAATGAAGTCACATGTGGAGAAGTATGCTTTGACATCACCATGTGATCCGCGATCAGTTTGCGCATACGATCCATCTCAATGATTTCGGTGGTACCATTAAGTGATGCAGCAGCAACCGTCTGCTTAGCGGCCGGAGTCGAAGTAACAGAAGCTGCGGGAGACGCGATCCCTTTCTGTCTGTTTTCAAGATGATGAATTAAATCCTGCTTTGTCACTCTGTTATTGGATCCGGAACCATGAATATTTTCCAACTCCTGAATGCTGACTCCCTCATGTCTGGCTATATTTTTAACCAGTGGAGAATAAAATCTACCGCCGGAAGATTTTAACCCGCTTGTCTCAGCCTGTGCGACAACTTCCCTTATAGCAGGAGTAGATGGGGGTGTAGGTGTTGCACCATTACCCAAAGCAGCGGGTTTCTCAGCAACAGGATTTGTCGAAACATCTGCATTCGCATTTTCCGGGGTGAGGTGAGCGATAATTTCTCCCACTTTCACAACCTGTCCCTCTTCAAATAAACGTTTGGATAAAATCCCGGCAGAAGGTGAAGGCACTTCCGAATCTACCTTATCAGTAGCGATCTCAAGTACCGGCTCATCAGCTTCAATACGATCTCCTTCTTTTTTAAGCCATTTCAGGATCGTGGCCTCAGCAACACTTTCGCCCATCTTGGGCATGATCAGGTTGATCATAGTTTTTGATAAATTTCTTTTATTAAAAATAACAGAACAGTAATCTTACATATACCATCACGCACGAGCAAATTTACTAATTATACCGAACTAGTTTCATTTTTCGAAAAACTTGGGCGGTATAAGCAAATCTCATGCAGGTTTTATAATTTTATATTTCGGAAACCTACTTGGATTTAGAATAATGCGGTTCGGAGCTATTTCTTGAACCCAAATTTCTCCATGCTTTTCGAACAATTTCTAGATCCTTATATACACTGTAATCTTTTGCATACAAGGAGTTTAAACGGGAAATAGTTTCTTTGTCCAACTCCTGCTTTAATCCATCTGAAGGAGAAATTACTCCATCACGGATACCGGGAAGATTCGTGATTATTCCAGCTCGTTCAGAATAACCGACCCATGACTTTCTCCCACTCAGCACTTCAAGAATATTCCTGATAAACCCCAGAGGTTTGCGCAAGAAAAAAACGAAGAAGGGGAAGAGCGGTATCAGAAAAACAGAAATAAGAATATCCAATAACCTTTTATTTCTTCTGTTAATCGGACGAATTATGCTATTGATGTCAATCACATATAATTCACCGGGGTTATCGACTGAACTTGAGCCAATAATAAACAAACTTTCCGGAGGAGCAATTTTATAATCAATATGCCTTGAAGAAGGCATAGACATGGAATTCATGATCTGGTTGGAACTGACATCTTTCCCGCAAAAGATAACCTCATCAATCGTAAATACTTCGACAATGTCTTTGAGATTTTCCGCTGAGCCCAAAAAATATTTTGAAAAATCAACACCAAATCGCTCTGTTTCCTTGGATTCTGTATTTGCCGGCTTTACGAAACCGATGAAATTATGAGATGTATCAGAAATCTTAAGCAAGGAAAGCACCCTTGATGCTTCCTCTTCATTGCCAACAATCAACAACCTTTTTTTTGTTTCTCCAGCAAGAGCAAAATGTTTTCTGAATGAAACACTGAGAAGAAAGCGAAGGGCAATACCGGCAATGCTTGCCCAGACAGCCCCAAGGAGTATTAATGCGCGGGAGAATCGATATACCTCTGGTAACAATGCATAAATTACAAGTATTATTAAAGTTCCTGTAAGTATACCTCGCACAACTTTACGCAGTTGCACCGGATGATCATATCCGCCACTAAAAAACATGGAAATGATCCACAAAAGTATATAAGCCGGTACAATTACGAGCATGTACTCCGGCGGATATTGAATAGCCATATTATCGCTCCAATATTCCTTCAGAAAGTAAAACCCTGCATACATCATCAGGAAGTCAACCGAAGGCAGGAACATTTTCTTGATGAACTGCAGAAGCAAAGCGAATCCCGCCCGAACATAAATTGCAATCCGGATGAGTATGGCAAAGGTGGAAGCATGGCCCGGTGTGAAATGTTTTTTAGCAAAAATGATCATCGCATTATAAAACACGAAAACATAATTCACGCTGCTCTTCTTTGTTGATTCACCTTTATAATGAATGATTCTTGTTTCCGGAAAATAATAGTTCTTAAATCCGGCTTGAGTTACCCTGTACGATAGGTCTATGTCTTCTCCATACATAAAAAAATCCTCATCAAGAAGTCCAACTTTATCTAGAACTGATTTCCTGAGCAGCATAAATGCTCCTGCAAGAACATCAACGGGCCAGATTTTATTTTCATCAAGATATCCCAGGTGATAGCGTCCAAAAACTTTGGAACGGGGGAAAAGTGCTGAGAGTCCCGACATCTTATAAAAAGCCACTGACGGTTCCGGCAAGCCTCTCTTTGATTCAGGTAAAAATTTACCCCTTCCATCAATCATTTTCACACCCAAAGCACCTGCTTCTGGATGTTCATCCATAAATCCAAGTACCTTACTGAATGTATCCTCCTCGACAACCGTATCAGGGTTTAACATTAAAATATATTCTCCTTTCGACACACGAATAGCCTGATTATTCGCTTTTGCAAAACCGGAATTCGTAGTGTTTGCTATAAGTATGACGTCAGGAAATTTCTGTCGGACCATTTCATTGGATCCATCAACAGAGTTGTTATCAACGACAAATATTTCCGCCTGTATGCCCTCACATGCCTTCAAGACTGAATGCAGACACTGCTCAAGAAAATACTTGACGTTATAGTTTACAATGATGATGGAAAGCTTCAAATCGCAATTTTTTTGAGTGGATCCAAGTTTTGTAGAATAGCTCAATGTAGTGTTTAAAAGAAAAGAAAATTAACGGCGTGATACTGAATTTTCATACGGAATCCTGTTTAAAATGGATCGTCCAAGGGTCACTTCATCAGCATATTCGAGTTCGTCTCCAACGGAGACACCTCTGGCAATAGTGCTAAACCGAAGTTTAACCTGTTCCAGTTGTTGTATTCGTTTAAAGATATAAAACGACGTTGTATCACCTTCCATTGTCGCGCTTAAGGCAAGGATCACTTCACCGGAAGGAGAAGATTGCAGACGTGCGAGTAAAGATTCAATAGTGAGATCGTTGGGGCCGACTCCTTCCATTGGAGAGATTATACCTCCGAGGACATGATACTGGCCGGAATACTGCTGAGTATTTTCGATAGCGATAACATCCCGAATATCTTCAACAACACAAATCAAAGACTTATCACGATTAGTATTCGAACAAATCCCGCAAATTTCCTTTTCGCTGATATTATGGCATTGTTTACAATAAACAACCTCTTCACGAAGCCGGAGAAGTAAATTCCCCAACCGCTTAGAATCCTCTGACGGTGATCTGAGTAAGTGTAATGCGAGGCGGAGAGCGGAGCGCTTTCCGATTCCCGGGAGCCGGGCAAACTCACCGATCGTTTCTTCAAGTATTCTGGATGGAAAACTGCTCAAGTTGCAATGTTGATAAATTGGAGACGGTGTTGTCCCGCTTAGTCAGCGAAATTACTTACTTCGGATCGTATACACAAGACTTCTATATGTCTCCAATCCTGATTCTGGCCTGTGTGGCCGCTTATTCAATTTTACTGTTCGTTGTCGTGTGGTATACCAGCCGAAATGCCGATAATGAATCCTTTTTTATAGGCAATAAATCCTCAAAATGGTACATCGTTGCTTATGGGATGATTGGAGCTTCACTCTCAGGGGTTACCTTCATGTCTGTACCGGGATGGGTCGGAAGCACCCAATTTTCTTATATGATGGTAGTCTTTGGTTATCTGGTTGGATACACAGTAATTGCTCTGATCTTGCTGCCCTTGTATTATCGATTGAATCTAACTTCCATTTATTCTTACCTGGATGGACGATTCGGTAACAGTAGTTATAAAACAGGTGCTTTTTATTTTATCTTATCCCGTACTATTGGCGCTTCATTCCGGCTATACATCGTTGTAAACGTATTACAAACATTTGTATTGGATGCCTGGGGAGTTCCATTCTGGATAACTGTCGCGACCTTCATTTTTCTTATACTCATTTACACCTATAAAGGCGGAGTGAAGACAATTGTCTGGACGGATACCCTTCAGACAAGCTTTATGCTCCTTGCCGTACTACTCTCGGTAATTTTTATCGCAAGGGAATTGAATTTTTCGCTTTCAGATATGCTGAATGAAGTTTTTGATGGTAAATATTCGAGATTAGTCAACACGGAATGGCAGGAAAGAGGATTCTGGCTAAAACAATTTTTTGGAGGGATGTTTATTGCCATCGCAATGACCGGCCTTGATCAGGAGATGATGCAGAAGAATATCAGTGTAAAAAATGTGAAGGACTCGCAAAAAAACATGTTCAGTTTCAGTATTGTGCTTGTGTTCATCAATTTTGTGTTCTTATCACTGGGAGTTTTACTTTATCTCTATGCGGAAGCCAAGGGTATTTCATTCACGGGCAGAACTACGGATGATCTATTTCCTGAGATAGCTTTGAACCATTTGGGCTCGATCTCCGCGGTATTTTTCATTATAGGCTTAATTTCTGCCGCTTACCCCAGTGCGGATGGTGCCTTGACGGCCTTAACTTCATCATTTTGTATAGACTTTTTGGGTATTAAAAAGCATGACTGGACTCAGGAGAAACAAACAAAAGTTCGTTATACCGTACATATAGCTTTTGCCTTGCTTTTACTAGGCGTAATTGTACTATTCAGAGTCATCAATGATGATGCAGTGATAAATAAACTCTTTACAGTTGCAGGATATACTTACGGTCCTCTCCTTGGTTTATACGCATTCGGATTGTTTTCAAAAGCTGCGGTTCATGATAAGTGGGTTCCATTAATTTGTTTGTTATCGCCTATAATCTGTTACATTGTGAATGCTTACTCAGAAACCTGGTTTAATGGCTACAAATTCGGGTTTGAACTACTAATTCTCAATGGAATGATCACGTATTTTGGACTGCACCTCATCCGTAGACGCTAAAAACACAGATATACCAAATCCAAGCAGGTTTCCGAAATATAAAATTATGAAACCTGCATGAGATTTGGTTATACCGCCCA
>CAYHFJ010000143.1:0-8960 GCA_964355885.1 uncultured Flavobacteriales bacterium | reverse complement strand
AAATGCACTTCAAAAATTTCCTTTCTTCCGTTAAGATCCGGGAGTTCAACATAAATCTGCCGATCGAATCTACCCGGACGTAACAATGCACGATCCAGTATATCGGCACGGTTTGTTGCGGCTATGATGATGACTCCCGAGTTGGAACCAAATCCATCCATTTCGGTGAGTAGCTGGTTGAGTGTGCTTTCACGCTCATCGTTTGCACTAAAAGAAGGTGACTTTCCACGTGCGCGTCCAATGGCATCAATTTCATCAATGAAGATGATACATGGTGCTTTTTCTTTTGCCTGCCGAAACAAATCTCTTACCCGTGAGGCTCCGACACCTACAAACATCTCCACAAAATCAGAACCTGATAATGAGAAGAATGGAACCTGTGCTTCACCGGCCATAGCTTTGGCAAGCAGAGTCTTTCCGGTTCCCGGAGGGCCAACTAATAAAGCTCCACGGGGAATTTTACCTCCTAGCGATGTGTATTTTTTAGGGTTTTTCAGGAAGTCAACGATCTCCATGACTTCCACTTTTGCTTCCTCAAGTCCGGCAACATCATTAAACGTAACCTTAACTACAAGGTCTTTATCAAAGAGCTGAGCCTTTGATTTTCCGATATTAAATATTTGGCTGCCCCCACCGCCACCACTCATGCGACGCATAATGAGAATCCAGATCAGTGCAAAGACTCCTATTGGGAGAATCCAATTGAGAACAACATCCCAGTAACTCCGGGTATCCTGCTTGTAGTTCAGTCCAACTTTATCTTCAGGCGGGAAATCCTTCTGAGCTTCTTCAACTTTTTTCGCGAAGAGTTCAGCAGGTCCGGTATTTACAAAGTAATGAGGTCCTGGATTTTCAGTCTTGCCAAAACTCTTCGTGTTTATTGCCTTGTATTTTTCTTCTGTTAATTTTTCTCTTTTAATGTAGATATGGGCTACGTCATTAGTAACTTCGATCTTGTCTACATCCTTAGGGAGCAACATGGTTCGCTCAAAATGATCATAGGTAGTTTCATGTTCAGCACCACCCCATGAAAACATTTGAGTAACAATCAGCAAAACGATTATTATTCCATAGATCCAATAAAAGTTAAAATTGAATTTGGGATTCACAGGAAATTTTTTCCCAGATCCACCTTTAGGCTGACTTCCCTTATTTGACTCGCCTGCATTCTCGCTATTCTTATTTTTCTGTTCGCTCATGTATAAATTTACTTAGAAAACCATTGTCAAAGTTAGTGCCATCAGAGCGCCATGTGACAGGTCGTCATCCTACAACAAAGTTAGGGATTAATAGTTACTGGCTATTTTTTGAATTTCAGCGTCTGCCCAAAGACGCTCTATGCCGTAGTATTGGCGTTGTTCATGCTTAAAAATATGTGCAACGACGTTAAAGTAGTCCATTAAAATCCATTCTGAATTCATTTTTCCCTCTATATGGAGGGGTTCTTCTCCTTGTTTTTTGTAAACGTACTCTTCTATGGACTTCGCAATGGCATCAATATGGGTCTTGGAATCAGCGTGGCACACAATAAAAAAGTCTGCAACAGAATTTTTTATATTCCTCAAATCAATACAAACAATCTCTTTCGCCTTTTTTTCCTGCATCCCTTCAACAATACTGTCCCGGATGATTTCTGATTCATTCGGCTTGGATACCGACTTTTTGGCTACTTTTCGGACAGAAGCTTTTTTCTTTTTAATCATTAAGTGATATCGATGGTTTTAAATATCTTAGATGCAAAAATACACAAAATAAAATCGTCCATTAAAGGTATTCTTTGCCTTTCCTTGGAAAGAACCCAACTATGCATAAAGAGTTAACAACCTTATTCACAGGTCAACAGCGGGAAATGCTGGAACAGGTCGATTCTACAAATTCTTATTTGGCTGATTTGCTCAAAAAAGGGCGAATACCGGAGGGTTTTGTGGTAAGTGCGGAACAACAGAATCTCGGTCGCGGCCAGGCACACGCGAAATGGAAAAGTGAGAAAGGAAAAAACCTGCTGCTCAGTTTTGTTTTTTATCCCGGTTTTATCAAAATCCCCGATATATTTCTTGTCAATATTGCGCTTGCATTGGGGGTGGCTGATTTAGTAAAAAGACGTACAGGCGAAAAAATCGCGATCAAGTGGCCAAATGATATTTATTACCGGGACAGGAAAATTGCCGGGATACTGATTGAGAATAGCATGAATTCGTCCATGATCCAGCAAACAATACTTGGAATTGGTTTGAATGTAAATCAGAATGACTTTCCTAAAGAATTGCCGAATCCAACTTCCTTAAATTTAATTTTAGGTAAGGAAATTGACCGTGAAGAAGTATTAAATGAACTTTGTTCTTCACTGGAAGGAAGATATCTTCAACTAAAACGAGGTGAGCATGCAGCATTGGATCGCGATTTCGTGTCAATTCTTTATCGAAAAGATGAATGGCACACTTACATAAGTGAACGTAAGGAATTTGAAGGGATGATCAAAGGTGTTGACAAACGAGGAAGACTGCTCGTTATGCATCGTAATGAGTTAGAAAGGTTTTACGATTTGAAGGAGATAAAATTTGTGATGTAAGTCCGACGGCTGTACTACTGTTTCAATTGCCAATTCGAAAGTATCAAAACTCAACATTGGTTTCTGGGGCAAGGCTTATCAGGTTAACTCCTTTAGTTTATTTACCAATAAATTTAAAAAATTGGTAAGCGGTTTTACCGCCATCATCTTGAGCATTGGATTGAGATCAGCATCAAACGACAATTGAACCGTGCAATCAGGCCCTTTGTCTTCAATGGAGCAATTTAAAAAGAAGTCGAATGGAGCCTTTCCATGCCGCATCACCCGTATTTTACTGTTGGGGGTCTTTTCCTGGATCTTCATTCCGAGACTAGCCATTCCTGCAATGGTAAAACTGCACTCTTCTTCGGTGGATTGCCAATTGGTGACCTGTTCAGGCATGAGTTTTTGAAAATTATTGAAATTGCCAAGAAAATTATAAATCTCTTCAGCTGATTTTTTCACTGTAACCGTCTCGCTATCAATTTTAGTCATGCCGTTAATGTTTTTACCTGTTCAATTAAATCCTTGCTGAAATAAAAGCACTATTGATAAATAATTAAACTTCCTGGCCCCATCTTTCAGGAGTTTTTCTCCATGCCACGAGGGTTTCAATTTCTTCTGATTTTATATAGTTTGAATCCAGTGCTTTCTGAATTAATATATCGTAGGAACATAGTGAAATGATAGGACAGGATGCCTCTGCGAATTTTTTTTCTGCCTCGCTGAATCCGTAGTTGAAGACGCATACAAGTCCAAGCACAACTGTGCCCGCATCTCTGAGAGCATGGACAGCTTTTAATGAGGATTTACCGGTGGATACCAGATCCTCAATAACTACAATTTTTTGACCTGCTTTGACCTCACCTTCAATCAGATTTTCCATTCCATGGCCTTTTGGACTGGATCTTACATAGACAAAAGGTAAATTCATCTTATCGGCTACTAATGCTCCTTGAGGAATTGCTGCTGTAGCCACACCTGCAATTGCCTGTACCTCACTCAAATTAAGACGAATACTTTGAGTCAGTGAATCACGAATGAAAGTCCGTATTGGAGGGTAAGACAAAGACATTCTGTTGTCACAGTAAATTGGAGATTTCCAGCCTGAAGCCCATGTGAATGGATCTGCAGGTTGAAGTTTAATTGCTTTAATTTGCAGAAGATATTCCGCAATTTGCGACGCTGTTTCGTTGCTGACTAACATGCTGTAAAACTACATCATTTTTCCTTCTGAAGGAATGCTAAAATTAAATTGCTAAAATAATATTCTGAACACATGAGTCAACTAAAATATACTGCCTATATCAATGACAAGCTGATAAGTTTCTCTGAGGTCTATTCTAAAGGTGGCGAATTGGATTTTCCCGGGGTGCAGATTCTGTCTGACACAGATAATCCAATTGAGGATGTAATCAGAAAACTAATGAGCCGTGATGATTGGAAGGCTGTTGTTTACCTGAGCAATTCGCCTAAGAGAAGTTGGGAAGAATTTGTCTCACATTTTAAATTGCAGGAAGCGGCTGGAGGTTTGGTGAAAAACGAATTAGGGGAATATCTGCTTATTTTCAGAAAAGGGAAGTGGGACTTACCTAAAGGTAAAATCGATTTTGACGAATCACCTTCAGAAGCTGCAATACGGGAAGTCAAGGAAGAATGTGGAATTGAGAATCTGGAAATTGGGAAAGCTGTTGCAATATCATTTCACACTTATCTTCATAAGAATAAAGATGTCTTAAAGAAAACTCATTGGTTCATTATGCGATCAGATTCTAAAGAATTGCTGGTGCCACAGACGGAGGAGGATATTGAAAAGGTGGTATGGATGAATGAGAATCAAATAGTGACCGAGGTGTTTTCCAATACTTATTTATCAATAAAAAATCTGTTGCAGTTTTATTTTAGCAAGCAGGATTTATTTGAAGCTAACAAAGCCTGAAGTAATAAGCGTATTGTCGCTTGTGTGAACATCTACCTTAAAGTCTTTCATTGCCGGAAAGCTGAGCTCATAAATTCCAACTTCACCTTCTCTGATAAAAATCGCTTTTTCGGAGCGTATAAATTGTTTGTATTGATCTCCTTCACTTTGCCAGATGTCTAGTATCCGGATTGGATTTGCCTCGTCAAAAGGTTCCAATGTCAGTTTGATCTTTCCATGAGTACTTCTAAATGAAAATTCAGTGTTGTAGTGATCTTGTATACCGTCACTGAAGCGGAGGTCAGCATAATCCGGCAGTTCTCTTTCTTTGCCTTCAATAATTGTTTCGTGACTGTTACCTGCTTCAGTCATTTCTATCGAAACACTGAGTATTTCTTCTGCAAGCACATTGTCTTTTTGGTTTAAAATGCGAAACCTGTAATCACCTGCTGATTTAATATTATAAGGGATGCTCAAAAATACTTTACCGGGATCAACGAAAATGGATTGGAGGTCTGTTTTACTGAAACTGTAGTTTTTTAATGCTGCCACTTCAAGTTTAATTTGTGGAGTTCCCAGTGGGTCTGTCGTAGAGTGATAGAGTAGACGAATAGTCTGTCCCTCTGGAGACAAAATAAGCGATTCGAAGCGGTTCACTGGCTCTCCTGAGGAATCAACCTGTTCACAAAAGATGAGGGTGCCTTGCGCAAAAACACAAGTTTGAATGAATATGAAGAGAATTAGAATTAGTGAGCGCATAGGTGATCAGATTTTTACCGCTTCCGGAATGAACTTGGTCACATTGCCCTGATAAAGGAGAATATCGCGAACGATGGTTGATGAGATATGTGAGAGGGACGGATCAGCCACAACAAAGATGGTATCAATTTCCGGTTCGAGAGCCCTGTTCATCTGTGCAATAGCGCGTTCAAACTCATAGTCTGCAGAAGTTCTCAATCCCCGCAGGATATATTTCGCCCCGATCTGTTTGCAGAATTCAACGGTAAGGCCGTTGTAACGCATCACTTCTATTTTTTTTTCTCCTTCAAAGGTTTGCTTTATAAAATGCTCTCTTCTGTCCTGCGAGAAAAAATAATGTTTATTGGAGTTATATCCTATCCCAATTACAATCTGGTCGAACAAAGACAAGCAACGATGAATGATACTTTCGTGGCCCCGTGTAATAGGATCGAAGGAGCCGGGGAAGACAGCGATTTTTTTTTCTTCAGACATATTCATAAATTATAAACAAATATAAAACCTTCGGTGGGATTATAATGCATTCTCTAATTTTTCTTTCTCGCGTTTTAATAGCAATTGAAAGACGTGGATTAAACTTATTTAAGCAATTTATTAATTTGTGTCTTTTTTTGATCAGTTTTTAGTAGTCCAATCTACTCTATCCGCTTTCCGCGTTTTTTGCTTTTTATTTGTAGAATGAATTCAGTTGATGGTCTCAGCTTGTCTGTTTGTAAATTGAAAAGGCACAATTACCATATTCCCGAACTTCATCGGCTTGTTTCACTGATGTAAGTCTGCGTTTGTTTTGGTGTTCGACGATCAGCCAGCCATTTCTTTTGAGTAAACCTTTTTGAAAGATCAGGTCAGGTAGTAGATCAGCTTCATTCAGTTCAAACGGTGGGTCAGCGAAAATAATATCGTATTGTAATGCATGCTGTTCAATAAATTTAAAGACATCCGATCGAAGTGCCTTGATCCCTTCTGCGCCGATTTTTAGAGCGAAATCTGATACAAATTTTACACAACCGCTATGTGCATCTACGCATGTGATATGACTCACACCACGCGATGCAAATTCATAGCTGATATTTCCGGTTCCACAAAAAAGATCAAGTACATTCAGTTCTTCAAAATCGAAATGATTGTTGAGTATGTTGAACAAGCCTGATTTCGCATAATCTGTTGTAGGTCTGACAGGAAGAGATGCCGGTGCCAGTATGTTTCTTCCTCTATATTTTCCTGCTACGATTCGCACGAGGCCAAGCTGAAGAGTGAGAAGTAATTATGCGTGGGGAGTTTGTCGAAACGATAACTGTATTTCACATTTCCGGGACGACCGGAGAACTGCAGATTCCGGAAATATTGGTATAGCAATTTGTATTTTGCAGATTCTTTTTCAATCTCTCCTGCAAGGTGAACCTGAATTGAGTCAGGATCAAGTTCAAGCTGATCGCACACCATGAGTGAAAAATAAAGAAGGTCATCAGCGGTTGGTGTATTGAATGAATTCATCAGCAGCAGCTTTTTTCCTTCCAGCACTATGATGTCAAGGTGGCTCTTACGGAAATGAAGAAAAACTTCTTTTTCTTTTTTTCCTCTGCATTGCAAATGAGCGGCTTCAAGAAGAGTGGAAGCTAAGTGTACAAGCACGGGCTCTTCAAACAAATGAAAAATTTCGTGGTGCAGGTCATTTTCAACACCAAAGACGGTTTTCAGATGAAAAGAAGTTACGTGTCGTGAAAAGACTTTCTGTGGCAATTCTTTTTCTTTAAAATTAAAATCAAGAAACTTATTTTCGTCACCTTCCTTAAATATAGCATCCGGTATTAGCGTGTATGTAGGAAAAAAAACACCAACTATTGCTTTTGAAAACTCAAAGTTGCGTAGCAGATGACTGTTTCTTGAAAGCTGTTCAAGCGTATCCGTCCATTTCGAAGTGCTGACCTCTCCGCTTACCGTGAAGCTTTCTAAAGCGATAATGCGGTTGTTCTTTTTCTCTTTTAAAGCAAGTTGAATGCTATTTGAATCAAGGGCCACGAGCAGTTCACACAAGGAGGCCGTTCGCGTTTCCAGCGACTCATCAATGATGAGTATGGTTGGTTCACCTGATTTTACTTCGGTTATAAAAATGTTATCGGATGTGATTGGCACAGCTTTTCAGAGATGAATCACAAAGCTACAAATATCTATGTAAATGACTTGTCCTGAAAATAACTTATCACTGACTTCCGGAATCAGTAAACTAGTTCAATGAGAGTCATAAGATTAGATTAATTCGAAGACACAATATTCGAGTTGGGCAGAATAACAGATTTATTTTCTAATTTTGCGCCTCCTTAATGGACGCTTAGCTCAGTTGGTTTAGAGCATTACCTTGACAGGGTAGGGGTCACAGGTTCGAATCCTGTAGCGTTCACAATTCAGTAGTGGGAACCGTTAAACGGGATTTTTCTACTCCTTCCTCAACCTTTTACCTGTGGGAACCATTTGATGAATGGAATAGAGAATGCCTTTGTCGCGCTGACAGCAAACTCAACACTTGCCTACGGGTCGGTATTTTCCATGTTTATTTCTATTTCGTCCCTACCGGGACTTTGATTGATTTTGGATTTTATTTTCTACCGATATTTTGTTTTCTGCCGATATTTTGTTCTTGACGGAACAAGGATTTCCTGGTTTTCTATCAATATTTTGTTTTAGACGGAGCGGGGCATGTCTGGTCTTCGACCAATATTTTTTTCTTGACGGAACAAGGTATTCTTGGTCTTCAATTGATATTTTTCCCCTTACGGAACGGGTTTATTCCTTGTCTTGTCCGATATTTTGTTGTTGATTGAATATGGAATTCCTGATCTTCGTCCAAAATTTTATTTCTGACGGAAAACGGTAGAACGGGTTTTCTGCCGAAAATTTCTGGTTATCTTTTCAGAATTTTTAAATGAGAAATTTCAAAATGAAAAAAAATATTTTGAGGACTTGTTTACCCTGAACCAATAGAGACAATCTATCGGTAGAACGAATTCATGAAAGAAATAGCGTGCCGTAGACAAGAAGTAAATTCATTAATATATCACCGGTTGAAAAATATATCGGTCTTCATATTCCACGCCAAAGACATCTAAAAGTTTTGTATATTCTTCTATAAAAGTTTTTTTCTTATGATGTTCCTCCTGTCTTTCTATATAGCGAATTACCCGAATTAATTGTGATTTGCTATACGAAAACGCTCCAAATCCTGCCTGCCATGAAAAGTGATCCTTAACTAATTTTTTTTCGTTAATCCATTTGGATGAATCGCCTTTTATATCTTGTAATAAATCAGATATAGATTGAGTTGGCCTCATGCCAAATAAAATATGTATGTGGTCAGGCATTCCGTTAATCGCAAGCATTTTATGGTTATGATTGCGGACGATGCCTGTAATGTATTTATATAGCTCATCTTTCCATGGGTTAATGATGATGCAATTGCGATTTTGAACCGCAAAAACGGCCTGAATGTGAATTTGGGTGTATGTATTTGCCATGTTTATTTCTATTTCGTCCCTGTCGGGACGTTGATTGTATTTTGTTTTCTGCCGATATTTCGTCCCTGTCGGGACGTTGATTGTATTTTGTTTTCTGCCGATATTTCGTTCTTGTCGGGGCGTTGATTGTACTTTGTTTTTTTTACCGATATTTCGTCCCTGTCGGGACGTTGATTGTACTTTGTTTTTTTACCGATATTTCGTCCCTGTCGGGGCGTTGATTGTA
>CAYHFJ010000142.1:0-8963 GCA_964355885.1 uncultured Flavobacteriales bacterium | reverse complement strand
AAGCCATTGAGTTGCCTGAAGAATTTATTGCCTCTTATCTGAGTGCGGATGAGATTAAACTTGTCCAGCGGAACAAACCGGGAATTATAAGCATTTCTGTATACGCAGAGAAACCAAAGAATTCCTGATCCAATACTAATTAAGTCATGAAAAAGATTCTGGTATTATGCACAGGTAATTCCTGTAGGAGTCAGATTGCTGAAGCGTACCTTAGAACATATCTCGGCCATAAAGCGGAAATCTACAGTGCAGGAGTGGAAGTCCATGGACTAAATCCGAGAGCAATTAAAACAATGAGTGAGGATGGAATTGACATCTCGATGCAAACATCCAATCATGTTAATGAATATGCACATATACAATTTGATTTTGTGATGACGGTATGTGACAATGCGAAGGAAGCCTGTCCGTATTTTCCCGGAAACGCGGTAAAAATTCATCACAATTTTCAGGATCCTGCAAAAGCAACAGGTTCGGAGGAGGAGATAGCTGCATCTTTCCGGAAAGTCAGAGACCAAATAAAAGCCTGGTCTCAAAATTTCGTCAAGCAAAACCTATAGATCATATTCGCTAAATCAATAGAAATATTGCAAAAATTAATCAAACTCTTAGTGAACTTTGTGTCTTCTTCATGAACTTTGTGGTTAAATTTTTACCACAAAGTTCACAATGGAGACACAAAGAGCACGGAAAAAGGATTTGCCAGGATAAGGGTATGATAGATAAACAAATATAATACTTCAGATGACAAATAACGATTGCTCTCCGGTAGGCTCGCGAAAGAAGCTAAGCTTTCTTGACAGATATCTGACTCTTTGGATATTTCTTGCAATGATAATAGGCGTTGGTATAGGATATTTCTTTCCAAGCTCTTCGGAATTCATAAATTCCTTTTCCAAAGGCACAACAAATATTCCCATTGCGATTGGTCTGATTGTGATGATGTATCCTCCCTTAGCGAAGGTAAATTATGAAAAGATGTCTGAGATTTTCAGAAACACCAGGATTCTTTCGATCTCCTTGCTATTAAATTGGGTCATCGGTCCTATACTGATGTTTTCACTTGCTTTAATCTTCCTTCGGGATCAGCCGGAATACATGATTGGTCTTATTCTGATCGGACTGGCACGTTGCATAGCCATGGTAATCGTGTGGAATGAACTTGCGGAAGGGAACAGGGAGTATGCGGCAGGATTAGTTGCATTGAATAGTGTCTTTCAAATTCTCCTGTATAGTGTATATGCTTATGTTTTTATAACTGTTCTTCCCCCTTGGTTTGGCATCGAAGGATTAGCAGTAAATGTTAGCATGGTACAGATTGCCGAAAGCGTGGGAATATATTTAGGAATTCCATTTGCAGCAGGGATCATCAGTCGCTATTCGCTAATTAAACTCAAAGGTGCAGACTGGTTTCAGAATAAATTTGTTCCAGCGATCTCACCACTCACACTCATCGCTCTATTGTTTACTATCGTTGTAATGTTTAGTCTGAAAGGCGAACTAATTGTGCAGATACCGATGGATGTACTACGCATAGCCATACCTCTTGTAATTTATTTTGCTCTCATGTTTTTAATCAGTTTTATCCTTGGAAAAAAAATGGGAGCAGATTACTCAAAGAATGCCGCCATTGCTTTCACAGCCGCTGGCAATAATTTTGAGCTGGCGATTGCTGTTGCTATCGGTGTATTTGGCATCAATAGCGGGCAGGCATTTGTTGGGGTGATCGGCCCATTAGTTGAAGTACCGGCACTTATCGCGCTGGTGAGAGTTGCATTTTGGTTAAAACAAAAATACTATCCGCAACCTGTACTCAGCTAAATTGCTATCGGATTGACAACCCTATGCTATAAAATAATACAGTAAACGAATTACAATCATTCTCTAAGCCGAATGTTCTTTCACAATTGTCCTCAGCCACTTCAACATAAATAAAATAATCACTGCAGACGCAAGCACAACGAAGAAGTTTACGTAAAAGAAGCTGGACTTATGTTCGTAGCCATCCCAAAGCGCGGCTAATACTCCTGACAATTTATTTCCAATACTGGTACTGAGAAACCAACCACCCATCATCAATGCTGTTAACCGGGGAGGACTTAATTTGGAAACGAGAGAAAGCCCCATGGGGCTTAAACATAACTCTCCCACTGTGATTACTCCATAGGTGCTAATTAGCCACCATGCCGATCCTTTAATTTCGCCATTTTGTGTAACGTAAACTGCGGCTACCATGATAAGAGTGGAGACTGCAGTAATCAACAATCCATAAAATATTTTTCCCGGCGTACTTGGCTCCCTGCTTCTTCGCCTGAGAAAAATAAATATCCCTACGACAACAGGTGTTAGCAAAATCACAAAAAACGGATTGATCGACTGGAAAATTTCTGTAGACACTAAGTGAATAGTACTGCCGGGGTCCGGTAATTGCTCCTCTGGCATGTTTTTAAAATACGAAGGCTCTGTATATTCCATTAGAATCTTTCCATCAGCACCTCGCTGAACTCTGAATTGTTCATCGATAACTGGTAAGGAGTCCTTCTCAAATTTAACATCCTGTATCATCCCCAGAGTTTTGGCAGCAGGAATAATTGAGGCAGGCAGCTCTCTGTCAGTATAACTTTTTGCCCAGGTGGTAAGAGCCGTTCCATTCTGTTTGAATATTGCCCAGAATACAATGACTACTCCAAAGATCGAAAGCAATGCGGCAACCGGGCGCCGGTCTGTTTTGTTGAGCCGAAACAAAAGAGATACGTAGAAAAGAGCAACAGGTAAAGCACCAAAAATGAACGCGTCGGTTGAATCAGATCCGAATATATTATCAGGAATTATCCATCCTAGATATCCGGCGACAAATGCGGGAAGCAACACCACGCCGAAAACTCGGGCGATGGACATGTCTTCAGGGTTGGATGGTTTGATTACGTCCAGATGATTATAATGACGACTTCCAATCCAGAAAATAATTACTCCAAGAAACATTCCGATACCTGCTGCAATGAATGCATATCCCCATCCAAAATTATTTCTTAAGTAAGCCGCAAAGAAATTACAAATAAAAGCACCAATATTAATACCCATATAAAATATATTATACCCGGCATCCTTTTGGCCTTTATATTCCGGATTATTGTATAACATACCTAAGAGCGTAGAAATATTGGGTTTGAAGAATCCATTACCAATAATGACAAGAAGGAGCGAAAAGTAGAACATGGGCATACCTTCAAAGGCAAGTCCGCAGTATCCCAGACCCATCAGTATTCCTCCTACAGTGATAGACAATCGATAACCCATTACACGATCAGCAAGCAGCCCTCCTATGAAAGGAGTGAGATATACCAATGCTATGAAAGTCCCGAAAATATCTGCACCTTCTTTATTTGGGAGACCCATTCCGCCTTTTTCGGTATCGGTCATGTACAAAAAGAAAATACCCAACATGAGATAGAAACCAAAACGTTCCCACATTTCAGAGAAAAACAAATACTTCAAACCTGCCGGGTGTGTACTCTTTCTATTGGCCATATGTTCTTTCCTTAGGATTTAGATTCCGAAGATAGCATTCTATGTTTAAAAAAAGAACTATTTAAAATAGTGAGTAAAATCGGGATCTGAAGCACTAATTCTTTACAAAAAAGATTAAAAAACTCTGAATGGTATCCGGTTATTTACACATTCACTCGCGCGTTCGCATGCGGCAAGAATGAAAATAAACGGAATTTTCAGACAGTAAAAAAAATGAAATCAATAGGAAATTTACTCAGCATTTACTTTTCTGATGTCCTCCAAAACCGCATTATCTGAGGGACGCTTCGCATTAAAATCAACAACCTCCCCCTTCTTATTCATAATCATATACCGTGGAATGCTATTGATTTGAAAATACTTTACCGCTTTCGCTTGCCAGTTGCCGGGTGAAATCACATTCACCCCTTGAATATCCATATCTTTAATTCCTTTTAACCATGCATCTTTACTTGCATCGATAGAAATATATAAAAACACGATTTGTTTCTTTTCTTTTTCGCTCAATTGTTCGTGGAGTTTTTTTGAGAAGGGCATTGTCATTCGGCATGGCCCACACCAGCTGGCCCAGAAATCAATATAGACTACCTTCCCTTTAAAATCAGAAAGTTTAACAGATTTGCCATTTACATCAACAAGATCCAACTCTTTAGTATTGCCAGCCGGAGTAGAAGCTTTTGTCGCACCTTGTTTCACATTCTCAACAAGCGGCAAGGCATCACAGTATTCTTTCACTATTGGGAAGTAAACTGATTTCAGATCAATTTCTTTCAGATCATTCTGCATTTTCTTGACCATAAATGGAGCAAGACGACCACATTCATCAGCAATAAATCGGGCAAGCCAATAAGTATAAATTGGCCCTTCGTATTTAGCACGGGCCATGGCCACTTTCTTGTCAGCAGAAATGGAATAGTCAGTAAATTTTTTATACCCATTCGCTTTTGATGTGTAGTAGATACAATAGTTCTTTAGAAAGTTCCTATAGCTCTCGGCGACCAATGCTTCCTCATTGTTTACTTTTAAATTTTGCATCCCTTCCAGCATCAGTTCCGGTAGAGGATCAACAGTAAGAATAGTAGTACTGCTATTAGCTCTTGCAATAGGGTATGTCAATAATGACCCCCAATAATGGTATAGTATCTGATTTTCAATAAAAGTTCTAAATTCCATCCTTAAGGAACTGTAAGTATCTGATGCTTTCAGAAAACCTTCCTGCTCCTTCTTCAACTTGAACAAATCGGATTCAAATGCATCAATGGTTGAAGACATCATTTTTGATTGATTCAAGCTATCATTGAACATGGATGCATAGGGAGTGAAAAATTTCTGGAGAAAAGCATTCTCTTCCGCTGAATTACCTGAAATATTTACGGTTGGATTACCTTTGCCTGTGATCTGAATAGCTAAGCTGTCTCCAGGCTGAATATATAAGGGGAGTCTTAAGTTCCCAAGCATCAGTTCCCCTACTATGTTTCTCTCTATAGGAAACTGGAATTTAAACAATCCTTCAGCTGATTGTGCAGTATGTTTTATCGGCTTGATTCGTAGCCAGGAGTTGTCAAGAAAAAGTGCTGCAGTCGTAATAGTTTTTTCATCTGTACTAAGTTCAATCGTAACGAGCTTTTGAGCAATTGAAGTAAATGATGTAAGACAGGCAAGCAACAGGAGATATAAAGATTTCCGAACCATAATGCATAGATTTTGAATGGCAAAGATACGATACTTCAGGAATATGGGGAAAGGATTACAACATTCAAAAGCATTATTTGCCTGCAGGAAGAAATACCAGCTTGTTCTTGCATACAACCTGAATTTCATCTTTGTTCATCATTTCCTTTCGCAATTCTCCCCGTACATATAGGGTAGTCTGATCACTATAATGAGGGCTCATCGGATTTCCAGATTGTCCACCCGGAATGACATTCATGGCATTTTCGGGATTAGCGAAATCAACCGTACGCCGTAAAGCAGCTCCCAGATTTGACCTAAAGGCATATCCGGGAGTAAATAAAAAACTTTGATTATTGAGAGTCTCTATTCCACCACTGATAGGATAAGGTCCAACATTAAACAAATAATTCAATGGCCATTGCTTACCTATAGGATGCTCCAATTCAAGTGTGTGTATTTTCCCCCAGGTCCACATCCCGGGCTCATCTCCGTACTGTGCTGTCAGGTCTTTAAAGGCAAGCTGAAAAGAAGATGTTACTATCTCATCCATTGTCTCAATGTGATCCTTGCTCATAACATCATCCCACCATGCACAGGAATCATTTTGTAACCATGGAAGTGTACTGCTTTTCTGCAAATGTGTTTTCAAAAAAGCATCCGCATCCTGGCTACCTAATTCGTCAGAGAAAGTTTTTTGATAAACATAATAAAACCATCGGTAATAGAATGAAGGGGCAACATCATGAATACTATGCAAACCATCCCATCTGGTAAGTATGTTTAACAATTTTTTTTCTGTGGAATTTTCAGGAAAATCGGTCTGCTTTAGATGAAGGAGTAATAATTTACAGGCTTCGGAAGATACCGGATTGATGACGTCCAGATTGTATGTCTGTAAATCTTTCAACGAAAGCATCGGCTTTTCGTCTAATAATGTTTTCAGACGATTGGCGCGATCGTCAGGAAGGTAATATCCGGGATATATAACACCGTTAACAGGCTCCGGTGATTGATTAGAAGAATAGACATAACCCGAAACCGGATTTACAGAGGAAGGATTCAAATTAAAATCATAGTAACCCAACCAATCCTGATCACCGGAAGAACCGTCAAGCACAAAAGATGGATCAGCGTTTTCCGCTCTTTGAACAATTTTAGCTGCAGCCCACCATGCAATATTATTTTCGATGTCTCCATAGAGTATATTCAGTCCGGGAGCACTTAAGGTAGAAACGACTTTTCTAAACTCATCCAAGGAACGGGAATGAGCGAGCCCATAGGTAACTTCAACTAAACGATTAGGTTCCCGTAAAAAAGTCCAGCAGGCAGATACAGGATTGGAACCAAAGTCAATGAAGTCCTTCATTACGTCACTGCAAACAGGTCCATGCGCGGAGGTCCTGCATTGTATCCTGACATCCGCTGAATCCTTGATATGAATTGTTTCAACGCGAACTTTCATATCTACCCATTTATCGTGTTGCCATACCTGCGCCGGATTATCGGGATTAATTTTCTCCTCATAAAAATCGAGATCATCGTTTTCAAAAATTGTCAGACCCCATGCATGTCTTTCAGTGTGACCGAGAGCAGCAAAAGGGAAGCCTGCAATCCAGCTGCCGTAAAATCTGAAACCGGGATATTCAATATGCGACTCGTACCAAACCGATGGCTGCTGATGTCCGATGTGTGTATCATTCTCAAATAAAACTTTTCCTGAAGTAGATTTATTGGCTGCGATAACCATGGAATTACTACCACTCCAAACCTGAAAAGGTAATTTCTCCTGAATTTTATCAAAACTACTCAAAAGACTTTCCGCTGATCTCTGTGTTGTAGCTTTGCCAAGAGTGTCATCTGCCGTTCCTGATTGTACCTGTTCAAATCCAAGAGCCTGCAAATATTCAATACCCCATTTTCTTTTAATCCGGTCAAGAAGCGGGTCAGTACGAAAAGCCATTTGAAAATTAAAGGAAATATAACTTACTATCAGATACAAATCCCTGATCTCATATTTTTCTTTGGGAATTCCAAGTAATGTAAATTCTAATGGAGTCTTGCCTTTTTCGATGTACTCATTTAGCCCGTCAAGATAGGCTGAAGCAGCGGCGTATATTGGTTCACTCTTGAGTTTACTAAATTCCAAAGCGGACTGATCAGCTTTCTGCGCTATGCCTAACATCCGAAAAAAACGATCAACATCAAGAACTGAACTTCCGAACAATTCAGACAATCGTCCCGCACTTACACGACGGATGAGTTCAATCTGAAATAAACGATCCTGTGCATGTAAATAACCTAGGGCGTGAAAAACATCCTCTTGGGTTTTACCATAAATATGCGGAATCCCATACGCATCGAAATAAACTTCTGTCTGGTTTTGTGAACCGGTAAGATTAACCACTCCGGCATAAGAAGGTTTATGGTATCGCAAATACAGGTAAATGCCCACGGACACAAGTGCAAGCAGTACAACAAGAGTCGCAAGGATTCGCTTGATCCATTTCATACTGAAAGATAAGAAAATTAAGATGTGTAACCGAAGCGTCGTAACTTATTCTCACTTTTTCTCCAGTCTTTTTCAACTTTTACAAAAAGTTCAAGAAAAACTTTTTTACCCAAAAATACTTCAATGTCTTTTCTTGCTTCAGTACCAATACGTTTGATTGATTCCCCTTTGTGTCCAATAAGAATTGCTTTCTGAGAATCTCTTTCAACGAAAATCACAGCACCAATACGAACGATTGTTGGTTCATCTTTGAATGTTTCCACTCCTACTTCGGTGCTATATGGAATTTCTTCCTGATAGTGAGTAAAAATTTTCTCACGGATAAATTCCGAAATAAAAAATCGTTGGGAAGAATCACTCAGATCTTCTTTAGGAAAATAAGGAGGTGCTTCCGGAAGTAATTTTATGATAGCTTCCTCAATCAGTTTTACATTAAAATTTTCCTTCGCGGAAACAGGAATGATTGCATGGGGATTAATATGTTTTTTCCAGGCATGCACTAATTTGTTGATCTCATTTTGTGTTGAAAGATCAATTTTATTCAGAACGATAATCAAAGGTGTTTTTATTGCAGCAATTTTTGCTTTAAATTCCTCATCCATGTATGCCTCTGTGAGGTCAGTGATAAATAGTACCACATCGGCATCTTCAAGAGAAGATTTTACAGAATCCATCATTTTCTCATGTAGGAGATAATGAGGATCAAGAATACCCGGTGTGTCAGAAAAGACGATCTGCACCTCATCGGTATTGAAAATTCCTTTGATTCTATGCCGGGTAGTTTGGGCTTTCGGCGTCACAATCGAAAGAGACACCCCCAACAACTTATTCATAAGGGTTGACTTCCCTACATTGGGCTTCCCGATAATACTGACAAATCCTGCTTTATGGCCCATAAATTAATTTGGAAATAATTAGTTAAGTAAAAGAACGAATTATATCTTTGCACTCCTAAAAATGAAATGCAATCCATCAATTTAGTTCAGAATGAACTGAAGATGAGGATGTAGAAAGCCCCCTCCGGAAAAGCTGGAACAAACCGGATTCATGGAGAGAAGGGCATATTTCAGATCTTAGGGGAGTAGCGAAAAGGACAGTTTATCAATAAGACATATAGTGCGGGGTGGAGTCCCGTACGAACGGGAGTAGCTCGTTGGTCTCAAATCCGCCAGTCGGCGGACGCAGGTTCGAGAGTTTAAAATATAGTGCGGGGTGGAGCAGTTGGTAGCTCGTTGGGCTCATAACCCAAAGG
>CAYHFJ010000141.1:0-8973 GCA_964355885.1 uncultured Flavobacteriales bacterium | reverse complement strand
TTAATTTTACTTTCGAATAAAACTCCTGATTCACGAACAAATGAAGTATATAAATACCTTCAGTGAGGTTTTGAATATTGAGCTTGTTTCCGCTCATAGAATTTTTTAGTACCATTCGTCCGGAAAGATCATACACCTGAACACTTATTGAAGCATCCTCTGGTGCATTGTGAAAGAAGGTGACTGACTCACTGGCAGGATTAGGATAAATAGAAAACTGAACAGGAACACTTACTGTTTCTTGTTTCTTTGCATGGCCTCTTACTCTGAGGTTTCGTTCAAGATCAAAGACCTGTTCTTCCAATATATGTCTTGCGCCAAAGACCCCGTTTCCGCCTTCCCAGGCGTTGGTCCAGATTAGGTTTGGTTGTTCCATGTTTAATTGAATATAGCTTCATTATGGTGGTTGCAAATTGCCCACAAGTTCTTTTCAGTAAGACTGTGTTCCAGAGATTGAGGGGGTGGCAAGCATCCCACAGGATTCCTTCGGAATTCTCTAGCAGATGCCATAGACTACTAACTCAAGGTTTTTGGTACACACATTCACTTATCAGTCTTTTTACCCTCCCTCATCATTTTATAAATTTTAGCCGCCAGCACTATTAGTACTGAAAACAAAATTAGTCCGATTATTCCGGCTACCCAGTTGCCCTGACCCTTCAATACTACAATAAAAATAATAGCTACGAGAAAGATAGTGGCGACCTCATTCCATAATCTTAATTTAAAACCTGAATAACGAACATCACCTTTTTGCAATTGCGAATAAATAACTCCGCAAAGGAGATGATAGAAAGTAAGGCCGCCAACAAAAAACAATTTTAAAATCATATAACCGGGGATATTCCATCCGTGGAACAGGTATAACATCCAAAATCCAAAAATAAAAGTTCCTATAGCGGAAGGCCAGGTTATTCCATTCCAGAGCCTTTTGGTTGCGAGTTTAAAATGATTTTGAAGAATACTTTTTTCAGGTTCATTAAGTTGCGCGGCCTCGGTATGATAAATGAATAAACGCACAGTGTAAAACAATCCTGCAAACCATGTCACAATAAAAATTAAGTGCAGAGCTTTTACATATAATATTGCCATAACTAAAATAATTCAACTTTCGATTTAGCGGATTCTTTTAACACTCTTTCATATAGTGCTTCATAGACAGGCAGAATACGAAGTATGTCAAAAGTCATTGCATGCTCCAGAGCCTGTTTTTTAAATCGCATCAGACGCTCATTGTCCTCAAGAATATAAATTGCATTTTTTGCCATATCATCTACATCGCCTACCTCACTCATAAAGCCTGTTGTTCCGTTCACATTGAGCTCAGGTATTCCACCTGAATTCGAAGATATAACTGGAACCTGGCATGCCATCGCTTCGAGGGCAGCAAGACCGAAGCTTTCCGTCTCTGAAGGAAGAATAAAAAGATCACTAATAGAAAGAATTTCCTCAACAGCATCAAGCTTCCCGAGAAAACGAATGTGATCACAAGCGGAACACTCCCTGCATTCTTTTTCGATCAGATTCCTGTCGGGACCATCACCTATTAATAGTAATTTGACGGGTAACTTTTGAAGCACTTTGAAGAAAACTTTTACCACATCCCCTACCCTCTTCACGGGTCTGAAATTGGAAGCGTGTACTATCAACTTCTCGCCATTTGGTGCAATAGCTCTTCTGAAATGATCTTTGTATTGTTTACTGAACCGACGCAAGTCAATAAAGTTGGGTATTACCTGAATCTCATTTTCAATTTTGAAATTTTTAAAGGTATCCGCTTTCAGGCTTGCAGATACTGACGTGACTGCATCACTGTGATTAATGGCAAAGGTAACAACAGGGTTATAACTTGCGTTCTTTCCGACCAGCGTAATATCCGTACCGTGAAGTGTTGTAATAAAGGGTAAGGTAATTCCAAAAGTTTCCAGAATTTTTTTTGCCATGTAGGCTACAGATGCATGCGGTATTGCATAATGTACATGTACCAGATCCAGTTTCTCGAATCTGGCAACATCAACGAGCTTGCTTGTGAGCGCGGTCTCATAAGGGGCAAATTCAAAAAGCGGGTAATCAGCTACCCCTACTTCATGATAAAAAACATTTTCTGAAAAATGCTCAAGTCTTACAGGCTGGCTGTAAGTGATAAAATGTATCTGATGACCTTTTTCGGCAAGTGCTTTTCCAAGTTCTGTAGCCACAACACCGCTGCCTCCGAAGGTGGGGTAACAAAGTATTCCAATTTTCATGTTATAATTTTATTGGCATCATGAGAGTTGCCCTGTCAAACAAAGGTAAAAATTCAGGAACGCAAACAAGAATCCAAGGCTGACTATTTTGTTAAAATCGCATCGTAGATAATCTGCTGAATATCTGTACGGACATTCAACTGTGATAACTTATTGTTTTTTGCATCCGGATTGATCCTGTTCGAGAGGAAAATATAGATAAGCTGATACTCAGGATCTACCCATACACTTGTACCTGTAAATCCTTGGTGACCATATGCTTTCGGGGAGGCGCTTTTGCAGGCAGGACTTGGCTTTGCCTGATCAGGTTCAGGTTTGTCAAATAACAGTCCTCTTCTGTTCTGTGTTTGCGGAAATTGCTGTTTTGTAAATTCTCTGATGGTTGTAGGTTTAAAATATTGTCTTCCACCATAGGAGCCCTCATTTAACAGCATTTGCATGATGACAGCAAGGTCATTCGCATTACTGAAAAGCCCCGCATTTCCACTCACACCTCCCATCATCGCGGCTGCCGGATCATGTACATATCCATGAATCAATTGTTTCCTGAATGCGGTGTCGTACTCTGTTGGTATCAGTCGGGTAAGAGGAAATTGTTCTCTTGGACGGAATCCGGAATTTGACAATTGCAAAGGCGTATAAAAATTCTTGTTTAGATAATCTTCAAATCTTTCATCAGATTCCTTCTCAATTAATTCCTTCATAAGGATTGGCCCGAAATCGCTGTAGACGTATTTTCCTTTTTCAGTTATCGGAGACTGGTATATCCAATGCAAAATACTGTCTGGATAGTCATTTCTGATAAACAAACTATCCGCTACCGGAATATAATATTCTCCTGATGATGTTTTATGATAAATCTCCTGATTCAATTGATTCTCTTTCATTGTTTGTTTCCAGAAGGGAGTCCAGGCCTGTAATCCGGCCTGATGGGTCATGATGTCTCTGAGAAGAAGTCCTTTTTTATTTGTTGATTTTAATCTGTTGAGATAATTTGATAAGGGTTTATTCAGATTTACACCCTCCTCTTCATAGATTTTCATTACACCCAATGCGGTGGAAGCAATTTTAGTGACGGAGGCAATATCATAAAGATCATCTGTACTGACTGCCAAACTTCCATTATAGGTTTGCTTTCCGAAGGCTTTGTTATATATTATTTTCTGATCTTTCACTACCATCACCTGGCAACCGGGCATGGCTCCCGCGCTAATTGATTTGTATACCAATGTGTCAATACCGGCAAGCTTTGCAGAGGAAATACCTGCATCCTCAGGTACAGAATATTTTAATCGAATGGAAGTTCCACTTGTTGTGCCGCTTCCACGATTGAAGAAACTTGTACTGTTTACCGGTAATTTACCATTCATACTCAATCCACCCATCACAGCTTGTGCTGCCAGTTCATGTGCGAGAGGGAAATCTTCGTATCCGATAAGAAGTGCTTTTGCCTCAGAAAGATTTTTAAACCGACTTAAAGTATAAGCATTACCAAAGTCAACAAATATGGTTTTATAAGATTTTAAGATGGTGTCAATAAAATTTCTTGCAGCTTCCGGTATTCCAAAATTGTTTTGAGCTTTCATGGTTGTCCCATGCAGGCTAAGGATAATCAGATCGTAATTAGCCATGAAACCGGCCATGGCTTCAAACATAGAGACAGGTGCATCCTTTTCTTCAGAGAAAAGATCTATCCGGCCATACTTAAGTAATTCCTCCTGAAATGCATTATTCTTTTGGTCACCAATCACAATAGAAGCAATTCTCAAAGAATCCAAACCTCTCACAGGAATTAGGGAATTTATATTTGAAAGTAGCGTCAGTGACTGCTCATACATTTTCCGTTGAAGAAATACTGCATCGGGTGTATTCAGGTCAGCGATTAAATTTGTGGTGTCAATTACAGGAGTTGTAGTCAATCCGGCCCAATATTTTGCCATTAACACCTTTTTCACTCTCTCGTTAAGTTCCTCTTCAGTGAATTCGCAATTTTCAATGGCAAGATGTATTTCAGAGACAGCTTTGCGTACGTCTTCGGAGTATAAGAGTATATCATTTCCAGCTATTAATGCCAGCTTGTCAAGTATTCCGGGTTGATAACAGGAGCTGACTGCTTTCATATTTAAAGCATCAGTAAAAATGAGTCCTTTAAATCCCATTTCATTCTTCAACAAGCCTGTCACAATGTGTGGCGATAATGTTGAAGGCAGATTTGGTGTACTGTCCAGTGAAGGAATCGACAGATGAGCAACCATTACCGAAGCAAGTCCTTCGTCAATTAATTTTCTGAAAGGGTAAAGTTCAATTGAGTCGAGAGCTTGCTTGTCTTCCAAAAGAGTTGGTAATGCATAATGTGAATCAGTATCAGCATTTCCGTGACCGGGAAAATGTTTTCCGTTAGCCAGAATTCCCATATCCTGCATACCATTCATGTATTTAATTGCTTTCTTATATACGGCATCACGATCATCACCAAATGAACGGCTGCCAATTACAGGATTATTTAAATTAGTGTTGATGTCAATATCCGGTGCAAAGTTTACATGAATACCCATTCGTTTACACTGACGACCAATTTCTCTTCCCATTAAATAAATCAATGAGTCATCCTGCATTGCCGCACTGGTCATCTGTCTGGGAAATCGTGTTGTGCTGTCCAGTCGCATGGAAAGTCCCCATTCACCATCAATACCAATGAGCAAAGGTATTTTGGAAAGTTTCTGATAATCATTTGTCAGAGTAGCTTGCCGTATCGGTCCACCTTGAAAAAAGATCAATCCGCCTATGCTCCAGTCCATGATCAGCTTCCGTATCTCCGCAATATGTTCCGCATCTTTATTACTCCAGGTAGCTATCATGATCAATTGAGCAATTCTTTCTTCTCTGGATAAAGTAGCAAGTACAGAATCTGCCCATTGGGTAGATTGCTGTGAATAAAAAGGAGGCAATGTAGCGCCCTGAGAAATTTCTGGTTTGCAGAGGCTACCGAGCAGTATCAGGAGAAAAACACAAATTATTTGTGGAATAAGTACTGATTTGTAATTCTGAATCATAGTAAACAAAAATACGATTTGAATGCCCTCACTCTCAACCTTACTTGTCTTCTTCTTAACAATAAGTAACAGGAAATTGTCAATTATTTCCTTCATTTGATTAAAGAAAAGGAACTGTTCTTAACTTGGGTGCCATGGAGGAAAGGAAATCGACTGTCTCACTTGCAGTGCCACTGCTCATTTTTACCCTCAGCCTGGTATTCAGGAAAATCGGATGGTCATTCGCCCCCGGACTTATTTTATTGACAGGAATATGGATTACGGTTTCCTGTTTGATGTATGGCTGGATCAGGATACGATTTGAAAGGCACAGTACCGGTCGTTGGATCTTTCCTGAGGAAATTCTGTTGGGAATTTGTTTTGCACTGATCATGTTCAAGCAACAATATTGGCTTCATGGACCGGGCATGAGCCGTATTGCAGGAATATTGTTTATCTCAGGATATCTATACAAAGTCATAAGTGAGAGATTTCCCTCACAGATAATCACCATGAAGAAGGTCTTATGGCCTGCATGGCTCAGGTATTATTTTATAGCACTGGTTTTTTTCCTGCTTATTTCAGGAATTTTTTTTAATCCAAGGCAGTTCCACAATTTTTTTAGAATGAGCACCTATGAAGAATACTTACGTGGTCAGTTCCCGGAACTCAGTATTGAAGATGCCGATAAGCTACTACTTGCGCACATTGACCGATCTGATGCATCGAAAAGTGAAGCGGTAAGGCTTTCTGTACTGGCAAAGAATTCAGAAATGGAAAGAGACTATATTAAAGCTCTACGGTTTTATAACTTATCCATTGATAAGGATCCTGAAAATGCCGAAGTTTATTTTCAAAGAGGTCGTTTTAAAATCAGCCGCCTGGAGCTTAATAAAGGTCTTGCCTGGTCAGCCGTAATAGATTTCACAGAGTCTATTCGTTTAAGACCCGAACATGCAGCTTCTTATTATCAACGTGGAGCCATTTATTCTTATCTGGATAAAAAAGATAGTACGTGTCAGGATATGCATATCGCCTTCAGGCTGAATCCGGAATTAGACGTATTGCACTTTGTGAAAAGATGTTGTCCTGAAGATTCAGGGAGTTTTATTCCTCAGCACTTTTGATTCTTCTTTGTTAATTATTCTTTCAATATTTCTTTGATGAGTAACAAGAATAATTACAGCCACCACAAGTGAGAATATATTGATACTGGAATTTGTTGAGTAAAACACCATGATTACAATAGGAAAAGTTATTCCCGCCATCATACTGCTTAATGAAATATACCCGCTCAGTAGAAGTGTGATGATAAATACTATAACGCAGACCAAGGCGGCTTGAGGGTGAACACCAATAAGAATGCCTAGCATTGTCGCGATTCCTTTCCCGCCACGAAAACCAACATAGACCGGAAAAATATGACCCATTAATCCGCAAACGGCGAGAGCTAATTCAAAGTCAATAAATTCAGGCGAATCCGAACTATAATCTCCGACAATATAAGCCAGTTTAACCGCAAGGAATCCCTTGAGGATGTCCATCAGCAAGACTGCTATTCCCGGCTTTTTTCCCAACACACGAAATGTGTTTGTCGCACCGGCATTGCCACTGCCATATTCTCTTACATCAATGCCATAAAACTTTCTTCCGACCCATACCGCAGAAGGGATAGAACCAATAAGATATGCCAGAACTAAACCTATAATATTTGAAAGTGTGAGCAAGGGCTGCTTGATTAATTTGTCCTGAGACCAATGATCCGGAAAGACCCCAGTTTAGATTCCCTCGTGGGTAATCATTTTCGGTTGGGCTTCAAAGATCCTTGTATTGATTGATACAAGTGAATTTGAGATGGTCTTGAGAGTGCAATCATAACCAAACATTCCGAAATATTCAACCCTGTTTCACTTATCCCCTTCAGGATCGGGCGGTTGCATTCGTTTTAAAAAATTCCTTACGGCTCTGTCAGTTGATAAAATGTATTCGAAATCAGTTTTATCCTTCTCTTTTTTAATTCTTTTCTCCGGTTTGACCTTCTCAATTGCTTCATTAAAAGCACTATATGAACTCAAGCTTTGCATAAGTCCTCGGGTATAACTGAAGTAATACCAGGATCCTTTTTCAGACTCCAGATATATATTGAGAACATCTCCCGTCCTTTTATGGACAATCTCCACGTAGCCGGGTACCCTGCGATTGATATTAGCACGATCCATATTGCTGATTCCGATTGTACCGCTGGAACGATATGTTCTGGAGTCATTATTCCATGCCATTTTAAGTTCAGTAATGAAAAATGTATGTCGAAGTTCTTCAGGGATTTTTTTAAAGGAACCGTAAAGGTTCAGTTCGGTTATCATCTTATCCGCCTTTTCTTTTCCGGCAATTTCAGCAAGTCCACGCTCAAATGTTGGTCGCCCAATATCCTGTGTTGCCTGCAGCATTGGATTTGCAGCCAGATTATCACTCATTACTTTCAAAGCGTCTTCGTTGAAAAAGAAATTCAAAGTCATTAAAAGATCAAATTCAGTATGATCATTATTCAGATTATTGATCACATTTCCCGCTGTTTTGATATTCAGTTGCCCGAAGTCTGTTCCGAATTGAATTATTCCCTCTCCATAAACCAAACATTTAGAATCGTCAAGACTCAGGAAATTTCCAGCAACACCCGGCTTTTCAAGTTTCTCTTTTGTTGTTATTCTGTATTGATTGCTCGCCTTATCAAAAAACAACACACCTTCCGCATTAATGATCTCCAGATCAGAAGGCTTTTGTTTAGGCATTAAAAATGCCGCGTAAATTCCGGTACTGTCACTTGTCTGCGCAACGGCAGCAGATAAGGTGACACCCGCATCTGTCACCGGTGAAGAAATTGGTATTGAAACGTTGGCCGGATTGATCTCTCCACTGAAACGTATCCAATTCTTTTCAATCATTTCGCAATGGATGTTTGGTTTAGTATATCCTGAAAAGATAAGATGTTCCTTTGAAGCAATCAGTCGGACATCGCCTTTGAATAAAAACTGAGGACTCAGCGGAAATCCATCAGTGTTATTTAACACTCCATCAGCAATTGTCTGAAAGGCTGTGTCAACACCAACTTTATCAAAATGTAAATGATGTTTAATATTATTAGCATCGATGTAATCATAATCTCCTTGTGCTTCATAGCGTTTTTTCCCAAGGATATCCACCTTTGCGTTGTAGATGGTGTGATACTTGGTAATATTATTCGCCACTATTCTTGCATCCTTTAATGTTTGCATTTTTGCATAGCGCTCGACAATTACTTTACCACTGTCAGGAATCACCGATGCGTCAGCTGTCCGGATCACCGCTACTTTTTCAGCTTTGATGAGATAATCTTTGAGAGAGTACCTCGCAAAAGGTGCCTTAAAACGCAGGGAATCCTGTGTAGGTTCAACACTAATAAAATCAGATCCCGTAAGACTCAGTCCTGTATTGAGTGAATCTTCAACAACTGCTGCTGTTGAAGAGGAACTCATTTCGATCTCTTTCTGATCCATGAACCATTTAAACTGGTCAATATAACAGATGTACTGATTCAATGGAAAGCTTACATAAGAACCGCCACCATTTGATATGAATTCACCCACCCTTTGAATAAAGTCTATGTGAGAATTTACATTTTTTGTTGAAAAGGCAAGAGCGGCAGTGTTGTCGGATGT
>CAYHFJ010000140.1:0-9018 GCA_964355885.1 uncultured Flavobacteriales bacterium | reverse complement strand
TCGTGCAATTAACAGTATTAAAAATCGGATTAAAAAAAAAGGATGCCAGAATTAGAAAAGTATATTAGGGGAACACTGTTTGCTGCAATTATTTTTTTACTTACTGCTTGTGGCAGTAAATCTAATGATCCCGGGGAAACCGTGGACTCAAAGGATAAATTTACTGAAACCAAAAATGTTTCCGAAAAGATTGACGCTCCCTTGAAAAAGTTTGAATGGTTGCTGGGCGAATGGTCTAATGAAGTAAAAGGGCAAATGATCGGAGAGTACTGGAGCAAAACAAATGATTCCTTATTTCAAGGTAATGGTTTCGGTTTAAAAGATCTCGATACAATTTTCAAGGAGAGTCTTCGTATTATGCTGATTGATGGCGAAATTTATTATGTACCAACCGTTTCAGGTCAGAATGATAATCAACCTGTTTTATTTAAAGTTATTGAAGTTGCTGAGAATTCATTTGTGAGCGAAAATAAATCACATGATTATCCTCAGATTATCCGATATAAATTGGAAACGCAATCTTCTTTGTTGGCCACTTTAGAAGGAAAGCTGAACGGAAAAGAGACCAAACGGGAATTCCGGTTTCGTAAAGCGACAATCCGTCTTATGCCTTAAAGAGCCAATCATAATTAATTATCAAGAACTAAGCCCGTATATTCGGGTACGGACAAGTAAAAAGTATAACGAAATAGAGAAATGAAGAAACTTATAGAATGTGTTCCAAATTTTAGTGAAGGAAGGGATTTGAATATTATCCGGCAGATTACTGATGCAATTGAGAGTGTTGATGGAGTAAAATTATTAAATGTCGATCCCGGTAAGGCGACTAACAGAACTGTTGTGACTCTTGTGGGAGAACCTGAAGCCGTTATAGAGGCTGCTTTTCAAGCGATAAAAAAAGCATCCGAACTAATAGACATGAGCAAACATTCAGGTGAACATCCAAGGATGGGAGCTACAGATGTATGTCCACTTATCCCGATAAGTGGAATTTCAATGGATGAGACGGTAGTTTTTGCGCATGAACTGGCAGAGAGAGTTGGGAAGGAATTAAATATCCCCGTATATCTTTACGAAGCCGCGCAGAAAGAATTAAAAAGAAAGAACCTGTCAGTAATTCGTACCGGTGAGTATGAAGGATTTTTTAAAAAGATTCAAGATCCGCAATGGAAACCTGACTTTGGACCTGATGTTTTTCCTGCAAAGTCAGGGGCGACGGTGATAGGTGCCAGAGACTTTCTGGTTGCGTATAATGTAAACCTCAATACGACCTCTGTGCGAAGAGCTAATTCTGTGGCTTTTGATGTGAGGGAAAATGGAAGAAAAGTAAAGAATGAAAAGGGCGAGGAAGAAATACAACCTGGTGCATGCAAATCTGTTAAAGCTATCGGGTGGTTTATTGAAGAATATGGAATCGCACAGGTGAGTATGAACCTTACCAATATTTCGATTACACCTGTTCATATTGCCTTTGATGAATGTGTTAATAGTGCTGACAAGCGCGGTATGCGTGTGACTGGCTCTGAGCTTGTTGGTTTAATACCGTTGAAATCACTTACTGATGCAGGAAAATATTTTCTTGAAAAACAGAATCGTTCCGCAGGTGTTTCTGAGAAGGAGCTGATTCATATTGCGGTGAAGTCAATGGGGCTGGATGAACTGGGATCCTTCAAAGCTGAAGAAAGAGTGATTGAATATCTATTAAGGGAGCCAGGAGCAGATCGTCTTGTGAATATGTCTTTGCGTGACTTTGCTGATGAGACTGCTTCAGAATTGCCCGCCCCAGGCGGAGGAAGTGTTGCTGCCTATCTTGGTGCCCTCGGTGTTTCTTTGGGAACAATGGTTGCAAACCTTTCTTCACATAAAAAAGGATGGGACGAGCAATGGAATGAGTTTTCAGGATGGGCTGAAAAAGGGCAGGTAATAAAAGCCGAATTGCTTCGTTTAGTTGATGAAGACACACTCGCTTTTAATGGGATAATGAAAGCCTTCGGCTTGCCAAAATCCACTGAGCCGGAGAAGGCAGCAAGAACAAATGCAATTCAGGAGGCCACTAAAAATGCAATAAATGTTCCGTTAAAAATCATGAAAGCCGCTAATGCGTCTTTCGATATAATACATGCAATGACTCTTAAGGGGAATCCAAATTCAGTAACGGATGCAGGAGTTGGTGCACTTTGTGCCCGTTCTGCTGTAATTGGTGCTTTTCTAAATGTTAAAATTAATGCTTCCGGTTTGAAAGATGAAGTTTATGTTTCGAAAGTGATGGCAGAAGCTGAAAAAATTATGGCAGAGAGTATTAAAAATGAGACTGATATTTTAGAGATTGTGAATCAAAAAATCACCTAGAGATGGTACAACTTTTTGGTAAATATTTCGTATTTAAAATAATGTTCTATTGACAAATCGCCTCTTGAGCTACTAAATAAAATTATCAGGTTAAACTATGTTTACTCGCAAGGCGTTTACCCGTCTTTTCTATTCTTTCCCGATACAACTGGTAGTCGTTCTTCTTAAGAAGAATCAAATACTATTAATTTATTGGGTCTTTCTTTTTGGATGGGTGACTGATTCGTTTTCCAAAACATTTGGTATCCCCTACCTCTTTTTGGATCCAGAATATATGGGAACGGTAGGATTCACTTCCTTTTTCATTATGGGTTTTACAACCGGAAGTTTTGTAATGGTATACAATATTTCCAGCTATATAGTGAATGGATTTCGATTCCCTTTCATTGCCACCCTCTCGAAACCGTTTTTAAAATATGCGATGAATAATTTCATCGTTCCGGTATTATTTGTCGTCACTTATCTTTATTTCCTTATTTCCTTCCAGCTCAATAACGAATATAGGAGTATCTTGACAGTATCCGGCCAGGTGCTTGGTTTTATTTCAGGTTTCACACTGATAATTTTGTTTACGCTGACATATTTCTTCAGGACGAATAAAGATATTGTTCACATGTTCGGGGTCGAGACATCGGATTCAGATCCGAATGCGCCCTTTGCGCAGCACCTCATGGAGAAAAAGGATGCAAAACAAAAGCGTTCAGGTTTTTTCACAAAGCGAAGAAAACAGAGTAACGTATGGAGAGTTGATACCTACCTGAGTTCTTTTTCCCGTGTTAAACTGGTAAGGCAAACAGATCATTATACCAGAGAGATGGTTGAATCTGTCTTCCGTCAGAATCATCTCAATGCAGCCATCATTGAAATTATTGTTTTTGTGTCGTTCATTGTCATGGGGCTTTTTAAAGACTATAGCATCTTTAAATTACCTGCCGGTGCCTCCGTAATTCTGATCTTTTCCATGTTCATTATGCTCACCAGCGCATTTCGCTTCTGGTTGAAATCATGGGCCACATCAATTTTGATTGGTGTTTTTCTGCTGGTTAATGTTATTTCCAAGTATGGAGTTTTCTATTCCGAAAATAAAGCTTACGGAATGAATTACAATACAACCCCATCGACTTATAGTATAGAACGATTTCAGGGATTGGACGATCACCATCTTGTCAAGGCTGATTACGACAGTACGATAAGGATATTAAACCGATGGAAAGAAAAATTTTATGGGGAGTCGGGTAAACCAAAGATGGTATTTGTGAATTGCTCCGGTGGTGGATTACGGGCATCCATTTGGGCTTTCCGTATTATGCAGGTTGCCGATAGTTTGAGTAACAATCGTTTTTCCCGTTCTACACAATTGATCTCAGGAGCCTCCGGAGGAATGGTTGGGGCGGCTTATTACAGGGAACTCTTTCTGCAACAAAGACTGGGTTTGTTGAAGTCAATCAATTCTGATAAAAGTATAAATAATATTGGGAAAGATCTGCTCAATCCGGTAGCCTTCTCAGTGACAGTTAGTGATCTGTTCTTCAATATTCAGAAATTCCGTGATGGCAACGCGCTGCACAACAAAGACAGAGCGTATGCTTTTGAAAAGCAGCTCAATGAAAATACCGGATCAGTTTTGTCAAAGCGGCTTTCCTCCTACAGAGAACCTGAAGCGAATGCTTTGATACCAATGATGATCTTCACGCCGACTGTCGTAAATGATGGTCGCCGGCTTGTCATTTCGCCACAACCTATGGCATATATGTCCAGTCATGTCAGAGATAGTAGTTTTAAATTTGGCTGGACGATTGATGAGATTGAATTCAGAAAACTCTTTCGCGATCAGGATGCCGATAATATTAAATTTACTTCAGTGTTAAGAATGAACGCGACATTTCCCTATATTCTCCCTGCAGTAACTCTGCCCAGTCAACCCATGATAAGTGTAATGGATGCAGGTATACGAGACAATACTGGATTAAAAACATCCCTGAAGTTTCTGTATATTTTCAGGCAATGGATAGAAGAAAATACCAGTGGTGTAATATTCGTAGATATACGTGATTCACATAAATCACGACCTGTTGAAGAACGACCAAGAATGTCTTTCTTTGAAAATTTCATTACTCCCTTGGGAAATATTTATGGTAATCTGCTAACCATTCAGGATTATAATCAGGATGAATCTTATGAATATGCAAAATCATGGTTCACCGCTCCATTCGATTTTATAATCTTTGAATTACCGACCAAAGAACAGGATATTTCACTGAGCTGGCATTTAACAACTAGAGAGAAACGCTCCGTTTACAATTCGATCAATCTTCCGGAGAACAAAGAATCTGTCACTCAATTACTCGATTTGTTGAAGATACCCGTTGCTAAAAGGAACAGGCATACAGTGAGCCCACCATCATCAGTATCCGCTTTTCCCGCGGTGGACAGTTTGAAATAATCTGCAAATAGTTCGGCTTTCCGGGAAAATCGGGACAGGCTGTACTTCGCCTTCTCTTGTTGCATTAGATGGGTTAATAATTAAGCAGGTTTTTCAACGCAACTCCGAACCTCTGTTTGGGCAGAAAATTTTCTTCCAGTGCGCTATTCATTGGTATCGGAGTTTCAAGACTGGCACAGCGAATTACAGGTGCATCCAAAAGGTCAAAACAATTTTCCGCGAGAAATGCTGATATCTCTGAACCGAATCCGCCAACAAGTGTGTCTTCATGAAAAATAATTACACGTCCGGTTTTTTTCAGGGATGCTATCACCATTTCCTTATCCCACGGTATCAGTGTACGTAAGTCAATCAGATCCGCGGAGATCTCAGGATGTTGTGATAGATATTCCATAGCCCAGTGTACAGCATAACCATAAGCGACGATGCTAACATCTCCACCCTCCTGTACTAATCTTGCTTTTCCGAATTCGAGCGAGTAATAATTATCAGAAACAGGCCCGCTGACACTTCTATATAAAGCCTTGTGCTCAAAAAACATTACCGGATTCGGATCTTCAATGGAAGAAATTAAAAGTCCTTTTGCATCATCCGGGAAGGCAGGATAAACAACTTTCAATCCGGGAGTATGGGTGAACCAGGCTTCATTGGATTGAGAATGGAATGGCCCAGCATTCACTCCTGCACCGGTTGGCATTCTTACAACCACATCAACCTGTTGACCCCAGCGATAGTGAGTTTTAGCGAGATTATTAATAATCTGGTTAAAGCCACAGGTCACAAAGTCTGCAAACTGCATCTCAACGATCGACTTCATTCCCTGAATAGACAGTCCGAGTCCTGCACCAATGATGGCGGATTCACAGATAGGAGTATTTCTAACCCTGCCTTTACCGAATTCCTCTACAAAACCAAGTGTAGCCTTAAATACACCACCGTATTCTGCAATGTCTTGTCCCATGATGATTAAGTCCGGATAGCGCTGCATAGCCTGCCGCATTCCGTCGGTGATAGCATCAAGAAATCTTCTATCGGTCGTTTTACCTGATGCCTGTGTATATGGTGTCAGACGCTTTTTGTAGACGTCGTTCAGCTCTGTTTCAGTGTCAACAGTCGGTTGATCTTCAGCAAAGGTGATCTCCAAATTACTTTCAATGTCTTTCTTTATTTCCTTGCGAATTAAAACTATATCAGCTTCTGTTAGTATTTTTTCTTTAAGTAAAAAATTTTCAAAATTGATGATAGGATCTTTTTTCGCCCATTCTTCCATTAATGCCGGAGGAACATATTTAGTACCGGAAGCTTCTTCATGACCACGCATCCTGAAAGTCAGACACTCCAGCAGTACAGGCCTTGGTTTTTCACGGATGCTTTGAGCGATCTCTTTAATGCGGGTAATTGTTTCAAGAATATTGTTGCCATCAACCTGAATCGCTTCAATTCCATACCCAATTCCTTTGTCAATGAATTGTTTCATTCTGAACTGCTCATTGGATGGCGTTGATAAACCATACCCATTATTCTCAACGATGAAGATCACCGGCAGATCCCAAACAGCGGCCACATTTATACTTTCATGAAAATCGCCTTCACTCGCGCCACCATCACCTGTAAATACAGCAGTAACAGCTTTCTCTTTCTTCAGCAAATGCCCGAGTGCGATCCCATCTGCCACGCCCATTTGTGGGCCCAGGTGAGAGATCATTCCAATAATTTTAAATTCCTGTGTTCCGAAGTGGAAAGACCGGTCCCGACCATTGGTAAAACCGCCTTCTTTACCTTGCCATTGGGAGAATAATCTGTTTAGAGGAATTTTTCTTGTTGTAAAAACACCCAGATTCCGATGCATTGGTAATATATATTCATCCGGATTCAAGGCCAATCCGCAGGCTACAGAAATTGCTTCCTGTCCTATACCGGAAAACCATTTGGCAATTCTGCCCTGCCGGAGTAAAACCAGCATTTTTTCCTCTATCAGCCGGGGCTTCAGGAGTTCTTTGTAAATAGATTTCAGCTGTTCATCTGAATAATCGGACCTGTTGTATTGCATCAAAGGAATAAATTGTGTGCAAACTTATTTAAAATAGGCCGTATCTTTGTTGTTCATACAGATGAATATGGACATTCAATTGTTGATTGTTATTCTTGTTTTTTTTCTGGCACTTTTCTTCATCGGACGTAAGCTATTCCTAAAGGTACGGCATAAAAGTGAAGATGGTTGTACAGCCTGTGATAGCAAATCTGCTGCTCCCCTGAGTTCTTTAAAAAGTAAGCAAAAAAAAAAGGAGCTCTATTAGAACCCCTTTTTTTCGACAATTTTTTAGACAAATTATTGTGCCTTTGCAGTGTCAACTGCTGATTCCATAGCGTTCATTACTGAATCTTGCATAACAGCTTGCTCTGCAGCAGCTTGTTGTGCTTCTTCAGCAACAGCAATTGAATCTTGTGTAGCTTTTTCAGCAGCCGCTTTGTCTTCTGCGCTTGGTCCACAAGCAACGATAGCGAACATAGAAGCCACTAACATTAGAGAGAATACTTTTTTCATTTTGTTGATAGGTTTGTTTATAGTGGGCGCAAAAGTAGTCAATTGTAGTGAATTGACAAGGGGAAATGTGAAAAATATTAACAAATAAATGCTAATAACCCTGAGTTGCGCAGAATTTCATGTAAAAAGCAAAAATGGGGGAAATCATGCGATTTCCCCCATTTTTTAAAAATTAACCTCTTCCTGAAGTGACTTTTTTAGTCTCTTCAATTTTCTTTTCTTCTTTTGTTTTTGGTTTTGGCTTTGTTCCTGCCTTTTTAGCAGCAGCTGCTTCAACCGCAGCAATTGAATCCATTACCATTTTTTCAGCAGCAGCAGTTGCGTCCTGAACAGCCTTTTCAGCTGCGGCAACAGAGTCAGCGCGCATTTGCTCAACATTAGCAATAGAATCCTGGATAGCTTTTTCAGCGGCAGCTTTTTCCTCTGCACTTGGACCACAGGCAACAATAGCAGCCATACCGGCAACTAAAAGAAGTGATAATAATTTTTTCATTTTTTTAGAATAGATTGGTTTGTTTGGTTTTGCAAAGATATTACTTTATTTATTGGATTTTGTTGCGATTTTTTAATTATTTTTGACCTCTAATTGATCAACCCTTTAACCAATCAAACCATTAACCAATGAAAAAATTACTCATTTCCCTTTCTTTTGCATCGTTGATGTTAAGTTTAGTATTTCTAAGCTCTTGCTCAAAAGATGACACAACCGCCCCTGTCGTATCTTTAGTTGGCGATGCCTCAATTGAACTTTCCCTAAACACCAGTAGCTGGACTGATCCGGGTGCCACCGCTTCTGATGATGAAGATGGTACTGTAAGCGTAAGCTCTGATAACAGTTCTTCCAATCCAAATCTGAATCTTGTTGGTACCTACTCAATAACCTACACCGCTATTGATGCCGCAGGAAATGTTGGTACTGCTGTTCGCTCTGTCCGTGTAAAAAATGATGCAGAAGGATTTGCAGGAAACTATGCAGTTCATGATACCTGTCCGGGAGTCGTGTTTAATTACACTCAAACGATAGCTGTTCACACAACCTTGAACAACCGGGTTATCTTTAGTAAGTTTGCAAATTATGCTAATAACACAAATATCTATGCTAACAGACTTGGTAATGGAGATTTGGAGATACCATATCAGTTAGGCTCAAGCATTGGCACAGGAGCAGGTAGCTGTGATATTACCGATCACAGTTTCCAAAGTGTTAGTTTTACAGCAACTAGTACTGGTTTTGTTTTGGTGTATGACGATAAATTTGAAAATAGCATTACTTGTGTTGGAACAACCCGTTGTACTGCAACTTACACTCTTCAATAATCCGTTGATTCTAAATCCTAAAAAAGCCGCCCGCAAGGCGGCTTTTTTTATTTCATACAAGGTCTTACTTTCGTGCACGTGCCACTAAAAAGTAATTTACGCTTATTGATAGAAAGGACTCTGCTCCTTGTGCTGCTCATGTTGCTTTGCAGATTGCTGTTCCTGTTTTTTAATTTCTCTTATTTTGACGAATATAGTGTGCTGCGAATCCTGGCAGCTTTCTTTTATGGTTTGCGTTTTGTTCTGACGGTTATTGTTATTTTTTGTCTGCCTTTTTTCGTTTTTTACTTTTTTCCTTTTTCTTTTTTTTTTTTTATGTTATTTCAATTCTTTCTAAAATTCTTTTTTTTATTCCCGGTGTTTT
>CAYHFJ010000139.1:0-9058 GCA_964355885.1 uncultured Flavobacteriales bacterium | reverse complement strand
TTAATAAAATGATCAAAGAGCTAAAAAAGGTAGGCTGGACATTCACATTCATTGGAGCCAATATTGATGTACAGAAAGCTGCTACTCAAATCTCTGTTAGCAACTTTATTTCCTTTGAACAGACGCAAGAAGGTACCAAAGATATGTTTGTGAGGGAGCAGAATGCCAGGATGAAATATTTCGATAAGATGTCAAAGGGAGAAAGCAAAGAAGAACTCTCAAAGAATTATTTTGAAGAATAACTTAACCCATTCAATGATCATTTATTCCGGTAAGAGGCATTATTTCTAATAAAGGGATTTTTGCCCGAGATAAGGCAGGAAAAGATCAATTCAGGAAACAAATGAACAAGCCACCGATTTTATAAATAAATGCAATTTATTTCATTTATAACACACATTACCAATACAATAAGTTGCTAAATATTTGCTTTTTTCGTATTAAATGTGTATCTTGTAGAATTCTTCTCTTCGACGTTCAAAGCTGGCCCCTAAGTGACAATTGTTGCTTGGGGTTTTCCTTTGTTTATTCATTCATTAAAATATTCCGGCGCGTGATTTTCATCCAAAACTCATTATGCCGATTCCTTTGGATAAGACATAATTATTGAAATTAACCTGGGAATGATTAAAAATGGGAAAAGGGGTCATCAGAAAATTTGTCTGGGAATGAGGAGAAAACGGATGATTAGAAATGGCAATGACAAGATGATGTTATTTCTACTTTTTTATCATTAGATGTGTGAAATCAATTACACTTTTGGATGATGTATTTACAATATTGAGACGTGATATCGACTTTATTATTATTAATACATAATTCTTTATATTTACTCAAATCCTTCAATAGGATCAACATTAACCTAAATACGATCAAAATGGTACTTATTTTAAAAGAGTTAGGGGAAAAAAGTTACAAAGTAGTTAAACTTTCAACGTTAGGCTATGGTCCCGATTGTCGTATTCATGATATAGTAAATGATGTCTGTTGTGATCAATTATTCAATAGAACACAATTTTATCGGGCAATTATCGAGAAAATGATTCAAGATGGTTATGAAATAACAGGATGGGTAGCAACCGAAGTTCCCAATACCTTACATGATAGAATATTAAGATTTTTCAGAGTCAAAGATATAGACATCTATTTGGTTGAATTGGACTTTTCACGTTTTGTGCACTGAATGTCAGTCTATTAGTTCGTGTTAAAGACAAAATAATTTGATGGAATCCAATCCAATTCAATCCTATTCATTACATTTTTGAAGGGCATCATTAAAACTTGACCTTATCTGATTCTTCAAGGAAATTGGTGAAACAACCATCAATTCTCTTGAATATTTTATCAGTAAGGATCTGAATTCCGAATCAACCTCTATGTTGAGTTCAATGTCAAATTGTTTCACCGCAGGTTTATTATTCACAATTTTTTGACTGTGATGAATAGGATAGATTAGGAGGTAGGGATAGATCCAGCTACCTTTAATCGTTCTTAAAACGACTTGCTCAGGAGCTAAATCAGGTTTATTAAGATTGATACGGTGAACACCCAATGAATCCTTAAAATAGTCTGAAGGGTTGTAGCCTTTGGGTGGATCAGGAACATAATAATCTTCAATCGGACTGATTTTGTCCAAACGGTCTAGGGCGTAAACCCTCAGTTCATTGAGCGCAGGCCATCGGAACGGGGCATTGGAGGTCATCTCGTAAGCTAGCAGATACCAACCAGAAATCCAACCGTTGCTGTATTCTTTCAGGAGCAATGGCAGTAAACGAATTTTCTTGGATTTGATTGTGGAATCAATTTTGTGATGGTGTGCATAAATCAATTGCCGTTTCTGAATACTTGAAAGGATTATAGAATAGTTGTCTCTACCGGCAAAGATCCCGTCCTTGATAAGGCTGACAGGTTTCCATGGGAAACCACTATCATCCTCAGCACTCAAATAAGCTATCAGAGCCTTTAACCGATTGGCCAACCCATTGTCAATGATGTGACTGCTAAAAGCAAACAGATTCGCCAACTTGTGCCAGTCTTCTGTTTTGAGGTTATTTACCGGATTAAAAAGCGTGTATGGATTTCCTTGAGGGTCCTTCAGAACATGATACCGATCATTCTCCTTGATGACATAGTCGACAATTATTGCTTGACCAATTTCACGCTCGCTATTGTATTTCTCATTCAGAGCCAGGTTGTATTGTTTCAAATCTTCACGAAAGGTTCTTTCCGATAGAAAATACTCATTCTTGTAAATATCATTCCACTGCTCTCTGGTTTTGTTCCTTATCGGATCAGAAAGAACCTCTTCAAGAATTCTCAGTCTCTCGTAATTTTTCATGGGCCAGGTGAACAGTTTTGAATCAACAATCAACCAATTTCATCAGTACATTCCTTTGAATCACGGAAGGAATCTCGCCTCGAAGTCTGGCAAATCCGCCAATAGCATGAGGATAATTTTCCCGATCATCAAATATAGCAAATCCCATCAGTAACTCATCCTGTGATATTTGAATACAAATGAACCAAAGAGAAGCATATCCCTTTCCCTCAAAGTTAGTTCCCATTATTAGCGAAGATTCAATTTCATTAACCTGAAATTCAGGAAAACAGTAGGGGAAACGAAGATAATGACGACCAATATCGTCTGTTCGTAGTTCACATTCCCCGCTATTGAAATAAAGTTTATAAGGAGGTGTGGAAATATAATTTAGATGAATCATTCCTTTCATACGCACTTCAGATGTTAGTGAAGGAATCGCTTGTTCTGGCAATCGTGTAATTACACTAATACCTGACAAATCAAAAAATCCACCACCTTCTATAATATAGGGTGGAAATACTCCTTTTAACCTAGCAACACATCTAAATCTTGTGTATTTCCTTTTTTCTTTTTTCGTTATCCTGAAATGGATGAAAAGATCATCTTCTGACAGTTTAACAACGGCATCGTCCATATATGCCGTAATCTTACTATCATCCTGGTATTGAGACCAAATATAGAACTCTGCTTTTTCCTGAATGCCTACTTCAGGAAAATCAAGAGTCAATGACATCTGGCAAAATTCTTCATCCTTAAGATATAGGTCCGTCGAAGTATTACAATCACCGAAAATTATTTCGTCATGTTCACCCAGATAGTTTACAATGGCTTGCCCAGACATAATTAGTTTTTTCATGTTCGTGTATTTAATTTGGATAATCAAACATTGGTAAATGAATCTGTTCAGTTAGTTTCGCTCCCGATTCAAGCACCAGTTGTTACCGAGAGGTCTATGAAAGCACCAGAAGGAATATTCTCTGGGATTTCACCCTGCAATCTGGTATAAACCTCCTAGTTGGTCGGATTGGTCATACTGAACCTGTACATGTTAAAGGTTAGGATTAGGTCCCTGGCCGCTATTTTAATTGCACTCTCGTTCCATGGGACCTTCATCCTCATTTGATATGGGTCCCACAAGTGGATATTGGCAGGCTCATCAATTTCAATATGAGGAAAAACCATTTTAAAGACCAATATTAGGGATTTCTCTTCCGTAAGATAGAGCTTCACTTTGGAACTATAATCAGGAATATTTTCAGGCTCATCTTCCCTGACGTACCTGACAATTGCGTTTCCGGTCATAAGCAATCTTTTCATTGGTAAATTTTTAAGGTTAGAGATTGAATTATTTGGATTGAAGAAATTCAAGTAGCAAGCAAGCTTCATGATCAGGTTTCCTAATGAGATATGGTAGTCCTCCATTTGGTGGGAATAGCATGTCAATGTAAGTTGATGGATATCCGTCAATATTCAGATTCCGAATATTATCCAGATCAACTCTTTTTTTTACTCTTGCTCCAGCAACCCAAATTCTTGCTCTTCTTTCATCGCAACCCATTGCTAATTGGTAAAATGCTACACCCTGTTCCCGATAAATCAGGTATCCATTGGTTGGCAGAATTAATTCATGGACGCTCTCAGGAATGATCTCATCCTTAATAGCAGGGTTTGGGATTGTTAGATCTATTTCCTCAATCAGGCAATCAAGTCTGTAAGTGGCAATCATGAAACACAGCTCTTCAATTGTCGGATTTATTAGCTTTTTTAACCTTGATTGAAAATCACGATGCAATCTTGAAACTGGTTCAGATGATCCCTCTGTGTGTATGAATTTAATTTCGCTGGATGTTTCAATAAACACAAAATGGTAATAGTCCATCCTGAGGTCTTGCTCCAACTTAAAACATTCTTCGTATTGCTCAACCAAGGCGGGATCATCGTCCCTGTTTAAATAAACATCACGTAACGTACTTTTCATTTTCCTGATGGATTGAAGTTCGAATTAGTATGTGCAATGATATGAATTGGTTTGGCAAAGATTTTGCCAAATTGGTTTGTATGTTTGGCGAATCAACTTTAACTCAGGATGCTTAAAGAGGCAGGTAAGAATTCGATTATTCAACAGAGTGGACAGTGTAACCCTTCTTGGGTTCTTGATGCTTATTTACAGATACCGACATTTTAACTAATAGAAGACCAACAAATGAACTCAAAGCTAAAATCTCTATTGACAAGTGCCGCAGTTGTATTTATCTATCTATTTGCGACTCTTGGAATTGTACGTCTATTTTGGAATACGAACGATGTGGACAAATTTGAAGGCCGGGCAAAATTCATTGGGATCTTACTAATTCTCTTCACAACTGTCTATTTTATTGGCATATACCACATTGTGGGAGTAGCTAATGTTGACAATTATTACTATGGACTGATAATCTTCCATATTATTTACCTTGTTTTAGGATTATTCGTTTTCTTGTTCAAAACTGGGAAACAATAAATCTATTATCAGAAATGTTGATGAGAATTTGATAAAATTAATTCGTTTTGGTATATTTAAAATATAACCTGCAAGATTATCCCTTGATCTTACATGAAAATCATTATTAACGAAAGAGTCACCAAAAAATGAAAATCGTATTAATTAGTTGTGTAAAAGGTAAAAGAGAAAATGAACTTATGGCAAAAGATCTTTACAAAGGTCCCTTATTCAAAAATAGTCTCTGTGTAGCAAAAAGGCTACAGCCTGACGAATCAAAAATTTTTATTTTGTCTGCTAAATGGTATTTATTGCCCTTAGAAAAGAGGATTGGTCCATATGAAATGACATTAAAAAACTTCAGCGAAAAAGAAAAAGAGGATTGGGGGAAAAAAGTAGCCGATGAATTAAAAAGGGTGTCAAAATTAGATACCGATGAATTTATAATATTGGCGGGAAAAGAATATATTCGTCCAATATCAGATAAAATTACAAACCTAATTGATTACTTGGAAAATAGAAACTATGGACAGCGAACTTCTTATTTAAAATCACAGTTGTAAATACCGGGTGAAAATTGCACAGGTCCACCGGTTGAAAAGTGAACAGCTGAGTGATGTAAAAATACCTTTTCCTTCGATCTACGCAAGTTAACTTTTGCCGGGGAAGAGAAGATGAGGCCGGAGGCCGAAGCAGCTCTTCCCCGGCAAAAGAGCAAACCAATCCTGTGCCTTTTGTTTGTCATTGTTCGTTCCATTTCCTGGTCTCCTTTGCTCGATATGATTTACCATTCATGTTGATTAAATATGCCCGATGGGTCAGCCTGTCAACCATCGCAGCAGTGAGCGTAGGGTCTCCAAAAATCTCAGGCCAGCGGTCAAAGGAGAGATTGGTTGTTATAATTGTTGATTTGCTGCCAGCTCTTAAAGAAAGGTGATTAAACAACAGTTCTGCCCCTTCCTTGTCGTAGGAGATATATCCGAACTCATCACAGATTACCAGGTCATATTTTTCAAAACGATGTTCAAGCAGGGTCAGCGCTTTTTTTGAGCGACTTTCCCGGATTTGGGTCAGCATCCGTGGGACAGTGGTGAACAAAACGCGGTAGCCCTCTGAGCAGGCTTTGATACCCAGCCCTATGGCTAAATGGGTTTTGCCTGTTCCCGGATTTCCTGCCAATATCAGATTACGTCCGGTGCCAATAAATTCAAGCCGTTCAAGTACAGGCAATCGTTCCTGCGCCTCTTTAGGGAGATCCTCACGAGACAGGTCCTGAAGGTATTTCAGCTGAGGAAAGCCTGCCTGACGGATCTGCGCTTTTTTGCGGTTTTCAGACCGTGCTTCGCACTCCATCAACAATAAGCCATGCAGGTATTTCTCAAAAGAGAGTCTCTCGCGGGTAGCCTCAATGGCAGCGGGTTCGTAATTTCTGCGGAAGGTGGGAAGCCGGAGTTCCTTGGTATAGACAATGATGTCCTGTTCGAGATTCTTTTCCATAGTTAATTCGTATGAAGTATCTCGTTAATCTCCGTCAACAGGTCCATGGCATGTCGGGTGATTTCTGTATCAGGATAGGTGATGACCGACTCGTAAGGATTATTACCTAACAATGCTTTGAACTTGTCTACACTAATATCAGAAGGACATTTGACCAGTTACTGCTCGTAAACTCTCCACAAGCGTTCATAGGAGATGTCGTGTGTTTTACAGTACTGGAGGATCTCACAAAATCCTTTGCATTCTCTCTGAAAACCGACTCATAGATTAGTTTTACTTGCCAGGGAGCTTGTTTAAGGGCTGCTGAACCATGAAGGGCACCAGGTTTCCTTTCCAATGTACGCAGGTAATGTTCTAACTTTATAACCCATCGTGCGATCCCGTAATCACGCTCGTGCGTGAAAAGAACTTTCTCCTGGTGGTAGATCTTCAACTGGTTGGCATAAATTTTAATATCAACCTTCTGTCCTACCAGGTAATCAGGAACCGAGTAATGGTTTGTCCACAGCGTAAAGGTAGAATACTTGTCGATGCTGGCCTGTTGAAGTAGAAAGCACTCCATGCGTCCGGGATGCGGCAGCAAAAGGTCTTTTTCTTCTGCCATCAATTCACCAATAGTGAATGTGCTGCCAGTGAGCCTCTTGTTGTTTAAATCATTGCATACAGTATCCAGATAGTTTTGCGCTGAGATGATCGTGTCAAACATATCTTTTCTGGCAAAGGCTTTGCGGCGCACATACTCGACGCTCCGCTCCACATGGCCCTTTTCGTGACCGCAAAGAATATTACAAAACCGATATGAAAAACCGTAAAATGTCGACAGCTGTAACAAGGCAACTGTAGCTTTCTTTTCGTGAAGACCGACAAACTCTGCTATGGCAACGCGCATATTATCGTAGTTCATCCTCAGTGGAACTCCGCCAATGGCATCAAAGAAGGCGATGTGTGCCTCCATAAAAGCCAGCGTATCCTGACGATGGAAGATCATCGCGAAGCGGTAATTGCTCTTGCACATGGTGAACAGAGCCATGTACAACCTTCTCTCGACCCCACCAATTGTCAGTTTGATATCACACCAGTCAAACTCGCAGTTTTCACCCGGCACATACTCCTGACGGATAAAAGCTTCGTGATTGCCCGACTTCTTCTGAAGTATATAATCACAAACAACCGTATACCCGATGTCCTGTCCTGAGTTCTGTAACAGCTCCCAGATATCAATGTTCTTTAGGATCTGTTTGCCCTTACCGGTCCGGCACTTCTCTGCATTTTCCTGAAGATATCCGTTAATTGCATCTGTGATCTCTGCATTCAATTTTCTTTTGCCCCGGTTAGTAGCGTTGTACTTCGGGATTGTTAGCAGAAAATCCGAGAGGACCGGAGCTGGCAGTCCGGTCGCCTGACTCTGATCTAAGGCACGTCGAAACGACTTAATATACCGTCGAACCGTGTTGCGGCTTATTCCGAGAATCCCGGCAATTTCAACCTCCGATTTTTTCTCGACATGCCAGTACTGAATAATTTTTTGTTTGTCTACCATGCTTATCATTTTTGGTGCCTTGTTTGTGTGAAAGGCAAGTTAAAATTATTTGATAAGCTGTGCAGTTTTCAACCGAAATGCTGTGCAGTTTTCAAACGGTAGTTACAGTCGTGTTGGTTTCGTTTTTTTTAATGAGCCATAACGGATGGCGGTATGAAAGGTTGGGGATTTCGGAGCTACGAACCTATCAACCGAAAAGAACCTTGCAAGCGAGTGTAAGAATTGGCAAATCACTTAAACCCCAATGTTTTATGACCGCATGTTATGCGTTCGCCTTTCTTCTCATGCAAGTTGTATATATTGCTTTTCAAGCGTTACGTTAAAATGAATGTCTGCTTTCAATGCTTTAAACACTTTTAGAATAGTGTCGATTGTAGCACTGTTTGTACTACTTTCAAGTTTTGAAATTTGAGACTTTTGTACACCAACAAGTTGTCCTAATTGCTCTTGCGTTAAATTCCGTTCCAGTCTTGCAGTTTTTATCATTCTTCCCAAGACTTCCATGCTTAGTTCATATTCATATTCGTCTCTTTCTGTTGTGCCGACTTTACCGATATATTTATCTTTCATTTCGGCAAGTGAATAGGTTGTATTTTTTGTCAGTGCCATATTTTACCTTTTTAATTTATTTCCGAAATAATTCGCTCTTATCTTTACTGTTCTTTCGATTTCCAATTTAGGAACTTTGTCACCTTTTTTAATAAAACCGAGTGCAGCTATTACTAAGGTTTCTTCGCCATCAGATTTGTCCCAAAATGAAAGTAGCCTGATTTGAAGTCCACTATAATTTGAACGAAATTCCCAGATTTCATTTTGTAATTTCTTGAAAAGTTTTGGGTCATTTGTCTGTTCCGCAAGGTCAACATTGTAAAATACTTTCTTAGCAGTTTTCGCATCAAGTCTGGCAATGAATTTGTCAGCTTCTTCTAAAAATCTGGTATGAAAGTAATGCATCCTGTTTTTTTAGTCAAAGATAAAATAAGTTTCCAAATATTGAAACATTATTAGCAGATTAATTGTCCAGAGTCATCCCTAAGGTGACGCATAACGGATGGCGGTATGAAAGGTTGGGGATTTCGGAGCCACTTTCCTTCAGAAATACACCAAAATTCATGCGAGGCAGAAATTTCACTTAATCACTTCACCCACAATGTTATATAACGCTTGTTATGCACCGTTCTTCTATTCGATATTTGTGTCAATTAGTTCAATAATCAATTCT
>CAYHFJ010000138.1:0-9090 GCA_964355885.1 uncultured Flavobacteriales bacterium | reverse complement strand
CATCAGCAAGTTCCATCATAATGTTCTCATCAATTTGTTCCAGCAATCCCAAACCGTGCAATGGAGGAGCTACACGTGCGGAATACATCATTCCAGAAGGAATAGCAGTATAGTGATTTATAAAATTCCAGCCAGGCTGACGAAGTACAATAGAATCTCCATCATCAAAATAAACAGGAGATTCTACCCAGTTCACTGTCACACCTGCTTCAGGTACGTGTCCGAAGATTGACTTGTCCTGTAATTGACCTCCATAGCCCGGTGCACCCATGGGTTCGCCATTTGGACCGTATCCGGGAACACTTACTCTGAATAGCATACTAGCTATAGGTTCATTGTTTAATATTGGTTTACCTCTACCGTCATTCACATGACAATTGAAACAGGAATTGCTGTTGAAGATTGTACCGAGTCCTTGAAATTGCGGTGCGGGAGATGAGACAAAGGTTACTTCAAAATGCGCATCTCCAAGTTCATGAAATTCCAAACGACTTCCGCTGAGAGTAGGAAAGGCTGCAGAGAAAGCCCCTACTCCTTCCGAGAAAACAGTTTGTGAGCCACCGCTTAATCTCTCGTCAGATTGCTCCTCATCCCAGTCTTCTGCCTTGCGACAAGAAACAGACAGGACTACAGCCGTAAGGATGATAGCTAGAAGGAAGAGAATTTTTCCGGAATATTTCATTTACTCAGTTATAGTCTGTTGAATAAATGGTAACAATTGATTTTCTAAAGTTGACTTTAATATATTTATCTGATTCATTACATGCAGAACTTGCGTTCGTTCTGAAAATATTGCCTGATTAAAAGGAACAGTAATTCCATTGAAGGAATTAATCGCGTTATCAATTTGTGATGAAACAGTAGAATGTATAGATAGATTATTCTTCGTCATAAATTCATTGATCCCAAATCCATTTACCATAAAATCTCCGAAATATACGTTTTTAACTCCTTTAATATTATTTTTGAAATCAATCAGGGAATTCTGGCTATAAGGAGATTCCTCCAGGGAAGGATCGGAGGAGGCAAATGGTTCATACATTTTACCATTGGCAACTTCATCACAAATACCAATCAAAGCGTTCACTAATTCTTCAAAGACAGCTCTTTGTGATGGATAAACACTGCTTGCTTGTCCGGCATTTACCACATTCAGAAAAAAATTATCTGTCACGGCCGGGTCCCAGCTTGTTCGTAATGATATTGCTTTAGTCTGCAAGTCTGCTGCCAAAGCAATCAGGTATTCTCTTTCTCTTGAAGTAAAATCTGCAGGAGTTTTATTTCCGTTCGCTCCCCAGAGAATAAATTCGGAAGGATGATACCCTTTTAGTTCATCGCCCAAACTATTCATAAAAGTTTGGGAAAATGCATTCCCGGTATTTAACAATGAATCCAGGGCATTATAATCAACCGGCCAGGTATCAGTACTTGGATCAATATTATTCGTGGAGACTGGACCGAAGAGGAAAGCTTCACTTTGTTCCCAAACTTCACGGACATACTTCCATGCAGCACGTGCATTATCAAGATTTGTCTGATCCTGTGTTCCATCGAACTGAACACAATTATTGTAAAAAGCATTCATTCTGTTTTCCATTTCCTGATATGTTGCAAGTGCAACACCATAGCTGAAATCATGCAATATTTTCGTCTGAATTTCCTGATTGCTCAGCACTGAATCAGTGGGTTCAGTATCATTATCTTTTTTGCAGGAGGAAATTATTAATACAGATGTGGTAAGTAGTATAATTCTGGAAATTTTCATTTTCGATAGAGTTAGGAGAGCCAGATAGTTATAAAATTATTCTCTTCTGTCGTTTTCAACAATTGCAATGGTCTTGAAGCGGGTCCTTTGGTGACCTGCCCCTCAAGGTTAAACATGCTGCCATGTAAATTACAGTTCATTCCGGAATTATTGGCAACTAAAATGCTATCCTGATGCGAACATTTCATCAGAAAAGCTTTATGCATTTTGTTTTCTTTCAACACGAGAAGTATATCATAAGTCAGCGTCTTTGACCGGATAATCTTCATTTTTTCATTCGGCAAAATGCTAGCTAAAGGAACCTGTATAAAATCACCCTGAACAGCCGCATTATACACCGGTAATGCGGCACAACTGCTTAACAGAGATGCAATGGAGGTCATGGTCATCAATCCTACGCATGCGGTACAGGAATCTTTTATAAATTTTCGACGGCTTGACATTTAGAAGCTATATGCAATTCCCAACTGATAAAAATTATTCACAGGCTCGTATGCCGGTTCATTTGGATTCGGTGCAAATATTAATGCAGGATTCGGATCACCGGTTTTTACATGCTTCCAATCGACCTTAATGGCAACATTACGGATAGGCAGAAATGTCAGTCCCGCGACGAAATATTCCTGTTTGTATAAATCATCCTTGATTCCATTTGAAGGAACTTTTTGCATCAGGTCAAGATTTTCATAGCGGGCAAAAAGTATTAATTGCTTTTCTTTCCATTTGCTTGTTTCAAGAATATTGTAACCAAACTCAGCCATGTAACCGAACATTGATTCCGGGGCATTAGAAGCATAAGCGACATTTAATTTATCGGCATCCGGAATGTTGCAAATGACTCCGATTGCTTTGAATGTAAATCCTTTTTTAGAGTACTGAACATCAAATTCACCAAGTGAAACCGGAGTACCGAATGGACCTGAATCTAATCCCAAACTGTCTGCCGCACGCGGGGTAAGCCCTACAGTTCCTCCATAATATGCAGAGACCTGCATCCTTAATCCAGAGTAAAAATATAAGAGAGAACCGGTGACTGCAAGATTCGAAGCTGTTGCCTCCCGGCCTTCAAATCTTGCATCCCTAAGACCTCGCCCTCCGGTTATGCCTTCTGCCTTCAACCCATTCATCAAAGCGAGACTCCAGTTCAAGCCGGGAATTTTATTTGTGTTTCCGTAATAAGCGACACCTAATTCGCGCCAGGTACTTGGTATTACCATTCTTTCAACGATATGCCGGTCATTACCATTAAAAGTTACAGGCAGATGATTTTCATTAATGATACCAATGCGGGGAATAAATAAGCCGGCAAGGAGATAATTGTTTTTATTAAGATCAAATTTAAGCAGACATTGTTCTATGGCCAGCTCACCTCCATCTGCATCAACTTTTGCATCTTCAATTTCAATTTCAGAAAGTAAAGTGATTTTGCTGTTAAAACGATAGCCAACGAACAAAACGGCACGAGTGAAATTGATGTTTGCGGTTTCAAAGTTGGCATCATAGGAATACTTCGCTTCGCCATAACCGGATAAAATTACGCTGTTTGTATTCGGGTTTAAACCGGCATTTAAGGAATCTTCACGATTTAGTAATTGAGCTTTTGTGCTTATACTCAAGATTATAGCGAAGAATAATAGGTGTTCTTTTTTCATTGGATCTGGATTTGATTGCAAAAGTATATTTAGAATCGTTCTAAACAAATACCTTTAATGAGGTAAATTTGGATTTCCCACTTAAATTTGAATTTTTTAAAAATAGTGATGATGCCGCTTAGGAAGTAGTTACATTCAAAAGGATTACTCATCGTTGTCGCATTAGTTTTATTCTAATTGCTATCCCGATACTTTGTAAACGAAATGGGAAGTTGGTAGATAACATAAGAATCCGAACGTTTACTATGCTTGCAAATTACCAGCGCAATTTCAGGGTAAATTAATTTTATCTATAAAGCAGAACATCAAAACCGTTCGGTTTCCAAAGCTTTCCATATATTTGGAACCTCAAGAACATGACCGCTTCTACATAGGTCAAAAAGCATAAATTATTTATGAAAAAGTTTTTTAAGATTACCGGTATTCTATTGCTGTTTCTGGGGATTGTTTTCTTTTCACTCGGACTTATTTTTCCCAAGGTGACATATACTGCGGAAGTAACAGTGAACAAACCTGTCGCAGAAGCCTTTAGAAAGTTCAATGATCCGGGTACTTTGAGCAGATGGATTCCTGAAATGAAGTCATTGGAAATTCTGGAGATTAAACCAGGAATGGTTGGTACAAAAATGAAAATGATCATTGAGAATAATGGAAAGAGAATGGAACTTTTTGAAGAAGTGACAGCTTACGAAGAGAATAAGCTTATTGGTTTAAGTTTTAATTCAGGGATGATGCAAAAAGAAGACCGCGTCGAGTTTATCGGATCAGGTGAAACTACTACGATTAAAGGGACATACACCGCCACTGGCTCCAACCTTTTTTATAAGTCACTTTTCAGTTTATTTAAAAATCAGTTCAAGTCAATTGATGAGACCTATTTAAATAATTTTAAGACTTTCATTGAGAGCTGATAATAAAATTTGCATCTAGAGCTCGTACAACTCAATACAGTGTAGAATGGGAAAACAAGAAATTCGATATACTTCTGCAGAACATGCATTGGATGTTATCCAAAGCAATCAGCGGATTTTTGTACATGGAAGTGCTGCTACTCCAACGTACATGATAAAGGAACTTTCAAAACAAGCCGACAGACTCCGTAATGTAGAGGTTGTCTGCATCAGTGTGCTCGGTGAATTTCCATTGATCAATCCGGCATACCCTGATTCATTTTTTATCAATAGCTTGTTTGTCTCCCAACCGATAAGGCAGGCAGTTCATGAAGGTCATGCTGATTATATTCCTGTTTTTTTGAGTGAGATTCCTGAACTCTTTAGAATGGATATTTTATCCCTTGATGTTGCAATTGTTCATGTTTCACCTCCCGACGATCACGGATTCTGCTCACTGGGAGTTTCCGTTGATATTGCCAGAGCCGCCGTTAACAAAGCAAAACATGTTATCGCGCAAGTAAATCCGCAAATGCCAAGGACACATGGTGATGGAATGATACACTATACAGCCTTTGACGCAATGGTAGAAGTCAATGAACCCTTACCGGTAGTTACCTATGCAAGCAAATTAACAGATGCTGATAAAGTGATTGGTACATACATTGCTGAACTCATTGAGGATCGGAGCACAATACAGATGGGTATCGGAAGTATTCCTGATGCTGTGCTCAGTTTTCTTGGAACCCATAAAGATCTTGGTGTGCATACCGAAATGTTTTCAGACGGAATTATTTCCCTGATTAAAAAAGGTGTAGTCACCAATAAATACAAAAAGAAGCATCCCGGCCGTTCGGTAACTGGATTTTGTCTGGGATCAAGGGAATTATATGATTTTGTACATGATAATCCTGCTTTCGCATTTTTGGACATTGACTATGTAAATGATGTATCAGTTATCAGAAGGAACCCAAAAATGCATGCGGTGAACAGTTGTATTGAAATTGATCTTACCGGACAAGTTTGCTCGGACTCCATAGGAACCTATCAGTATTCAGGTGTTGGAGGTCAAATGGATTTTATGCGGGGAGCGGCTCTTTCGGATGGTGGAAAAGCAATCATAGGGCTTCCATCAAGAACAAAGCATGGGAAATCACGCATCGTTAATTTCCTTCAGGAAGGTGCGGGAGTGGTTTCCACAAGGGCACACGTACATTATGTTGTTACCGAATATGGAGTGGTAAATCTATTTGGAAAAAATCTACGACAACGTGCCAGGGCATTAATTAATATTGCTCATCCTGATGATCGTGAGCTGCTGGAAAGGCAGGCAAATGAGAGGTGGAAGCATTTCTCAGCGTAATGGTAAGTTTATTCCCTCACTTCGGCATACCCTACTCTCAATAATCAATCATCTCCATCCCCTCCCCCTGCTGCTGACCACGCTGATTTTTCTTTCGTTGAAATAAATTTGAATCTTGCTTGCCAAAACGGTAGCTCAAGGTAACTGTTGCCACACGTGATTCCCTTGTTCTTGTAAATTCAGATTCATAGTAGTCTTCAAAGTGAGAGACTCTGAAATTTCTGGTGTTAAAGATGTCGGACACATTCAGACTTAAGGAACCCTTTCCCTTCCAGATATCCTGTTTAATTCCAGCATCCACTCCACTCATTCCTTTAAATTTACTAGTAGGAGAAATTCGTGGAGACATGTAGTTTCCTGTAATTTGTAAGGAAGTCGTCTTACCTGCCTTTACATTCAGATTCAATCGACCGTTCCATTGTTTTGATTCGCTCTGAAGATCTGATTCGATATTATTTGCCTTTATAGTATTCTGAAAAGCATTTACCGTTCCCATTACACTGAAAATGCTTTTATATTCATAGCGTAAAACAAGTTCAGCTCCTATGTTTTGTGATGAATTGAAGTTTACATAGGTGAGCGTCGAAACTGTCGTTGCTGTATCAAGAGTTCTGAAACGGGATATCATATCATCAGTGTACCGGTAATAGACAGTTGCAGTCATACTCACAGGGCCTACCGGAGCTGAGTAAGCAAGCTCATACGATTGTACATATTCCGGTTTTAAATATGGGTTTCCAGTGCGTAGAAATAAAGAATCCGAGTAATCTGTGTATGGATTTAATGAGCGGGTGTCAGGCCTGTTCACTCTTCTGCTATAACTTATTTGTAGTTCCTTATTTTTACCAATAGTATATTTCAGAAAAGCACTTGGAAAAAAGGATAGGTAATCATTGGTAAAAGTCTTCATGGTGGTGATGGATTCTCCTTCAGATAATGTTTGCTCGGCTCTTATACCCGCATTGTAATCAAATTTTTTCCACTTTCCGGTATACAATATGTAAGCACCGGCTACTTGTTCGTTGTATTTGAAATTATCACTTTTAATGGCGTTCAATAAGTATGCATCGGATGGAAAGTCATACGAATAAATCAGTTGATTATTATCTATGTTCCGCAAGGTACTTTTCAATCCCGCTTCCATTTTTCCTGTAGATGCTACCGGTTGTACCAGGTCAGTTTGCAGTATCAGAGATGAATACTCATTTTGGTTGTCACTTTTCTGATATGGAATGAACCCTATACCATAAGTCGAATTCTGAACCTCGCCCAGATCAGATCTATTATTCATTGAATATCCACCGGTCGCACTCAGCTCTCTCTGTGAACCGGACCAGGTTCTTCTATAGTCAAGATTTATATCCGCTCCATCATTTTTTTCGTCTCCCTCAGAACTGCTTTGGTACTGGTTATAAATGGCTCCATTCTGATCCAAGAATACATATTGATTTTGATCCGGATCGGTGCCTTGTCGTTTTGTTAAGGAGCCGCTTAAACCAAGTGTATTATTTTTATTCAGATAAAAATCCGCTCCCAATTTCCCTGTGTGAAAGTCAGATTTCCTGCTGCCCTGGGATTCATTAGTAAAACTATATGGATCATGATCTGGAAAATAATTTAATTGATTGGATTCACCGGTAAATTTTCTGGTTTCATGACGGAATGAATAATTTGTATACAGATTAACTTTACTGCTCCGGCTATTAAGACCTAATGAAAAGTTGTATTTATCATTTGTTCCAATTCCTGCAGCAACATTCCCGTTCATCCCCTTCATCTTTTCCTTTTTTGTTTTGATGTTGATAATCCCTGCCATCCCGCTCGCATCATACTTCGCGGAAGGATTTGTGATCACTTCAATCTGCTCAACAGCATTAGCAGGAATTTGACTCAACACAGCCCTTCGATCAGAACCCAGCATACCCGAGGGTTTTCCATCAATCAGGATAGTGACATTCTCGCTCCCTCGTAAGCTGACATTACCATCTATATCAACGGTGACAGATGGAATATTTTGCATGGCTTCAGTAATTGTTCCACCGGTATTTACAATATTTTTATCCAGATTGTATACCTTCTTATCAAGAGTAGTAATGAGATCGAGTTTTTCAGCACTGACTTCTACTTCCTTGAGTCTTTCAGCCGATGCATTCAGACGGATTGAACCGGCATTATAATCCGGTTTCATTGGACTTAAAATGAAAGGTTCCAAAGACTGCGTTGCATAACCAATAAAAGTAATTCTAAGATATAAGCGACCCATTGGAAGCTCATTGATAGTGAATCGACCCTTCTCATCAGAAAGTGCGCCTCCAACGATGGAAGAATCACGCGAGGAGAAAACTGCTATCGATGCGTAACTGACAGCTTTGCCACTAATTCCATCAAGAAGAGAGCCTGAGACAGTACCAATCTTTGGCATGCTTTTCCTCAATGAATCCGGAATATTTTGTCTTCTCTCCATACCACCACCCTGAGCGAATGAGTTTGCGGATAGTAAAGCGCTAAATACCAACAATATATAATACTTGTTCATAGGTTTTATTAAATAGCATTAATAAAATTAATGCGGAATGCACATTATGTTACACTTCCGCTGCAAAATACGAAAGTGCTGAGTTATCCTGACAATATACCTGTAGCAAAGTTTAACAAATCGGGTAATTTTCATTTTATAATCATTCATTCATTGGCAGTACCTGCAATACCATCAGATTTAACGGATGAGTGAAATGAGTATCTTTGCGTCAATGATACCATTAGCGGAGCGATTACGCCCGACTGACTTAGACCATTATATCGGCCAGGAGCATCTCGTAGGTAACGGAGCTATACTTCGGAAGGCTATTGAGCAAAATTCAATTCCATCTATTATCTTTTGGGGACCTCCCGGTGTTGGAAAAACGACACTTGCGGGTATCATCGCTAAATCATTGAGACGTCCGTTTTATGTGCTTAGTGCCGTCAGCTCTGGCGTGAAGGATGTGCGGGAGGTAATTGAAAAAGCCAAACAATATGCCGGAGAATTAAAAGAAGTTCCCGGTAGCCCAATTTTGTTTATCGATGAGATCCATCGCTTTAGTAAAAGTCAGCAGGATTCTTTGTTGAGTGCCGTTGAACGTGGAATAGTTACACTCATCGGTGCTACTACTGAAAATCCTTCTTTTGAAGTCATCTCGCCATTGCTTTCACGTTGTCAGGTTTATGTATTAAAAGAATTGTCTAAAGAAGATCTTCTGAAACTGATTGATCATGCCATGTTGCATGATGAAATTCTGAAAAGAAAAAAAATTGTACTCTCAGAAACAGATGCGCTTTTACGTTTATCCGGTGGAGATGCACGTAAGCTTCTCAATTTATTTGAATTAGTTGTGAGTTCTTCGGGTAACGCGCAGGAAACTATTGTAAATAATGCGTCTG
>CAYHFJ010000137.1:0-9102 GCA_964355885.1 uncultured Flavobacteriales bacterium | reverse complement strand
AATGAATTCGGAAATAATATATCACCCAGACAATCTTCTTCAATAATTAATGTATCAGAAGATTGACAACCTGCATTGTTACTGATGCCAACAGAAAATATTCCTCCTGAATAGGCGATAAATAAAGAATCAGAGGAGCCATCCTGCCATTCATAGCCTGAAAAAGCACCCGGAAATAATACTATCGGATTCCCAGGACATAGAACAGTGTCCGGACCCAATGTCACAAATGGAAATGCATCAGGACCATAACCAATATCCAGATTTAAATTGATATCACAGACGCCGGGTGCACTGACAGTGACTGTATAATTTCCTGCACCGAGTAGAGTTGCTGTCGAGGATGTCTGAATGGGAAATGTGCTCCACAAATAGGATAAACCCGGTGGTGGATTTTGCACCAACACACTTGCCTCTCCATCATTGCCTTCACTGCAGGTTACCGGGATGATTACTGTGTCAATTGATAACACTTCAATACTAATAGAGGTAATGCCAGCCGGAATACAAGAACTCCCTGCACTAAGCTGTACATTAAAAATTCCCGGACCTGAAAAAATATGGATTGGTGAAGGAAGAGTATCGGAATTATCAAGTGAAGAGGGATCTCCAAAGTCCCAAAGCCATTGATCATGACAGGTTTCAAGATCTTCATTAAACTGAATTTGATTGGTTCCAACACATGTATACGAAATTAGATATGGGATGGGAGTTGCTTCAAAAATCTGAAAGTGGTCAAATGCTATTCCATCATAATCGTTGCAGGTAGTTCCTGAACCCATTGTAAAACGGAATATGACTGAGGTCTCCCCTGCCAGTTCGGAGATGCAATGTTGGGCATCCCGCCACTCACCCAGGCCATTTCCTCCTCTGCATGAACCGCTTGTTCCCTGGATGGTTCCCGACCAGCCGGATGATGGACTGGTAAAACCGGAAAGATTTGTAACACTTCTGATGGTATACCAGTTCTGATTAATACAATTGTCAGGTTCAGATGAACCACCTAGCGTACTCCAATTATTACCACCATCAATTGAGTATTGTAAATTACCACCATCGAATTGATTTTCAAGTTCCCAGAATATTTTAAAACGCAGGATTGGATACTGCAGATTAGTAAAATCAAAGCAGGGACTTTGTACCCACGATCGCTCTCCATAATTGTAAAAAGGTACGATCAGACCTCCGGTTATCCATGCCTGAGTACCATTACCTGCTGAATTGATGGTCGGTTTAGCGGGAGTTCCAAGTACCCAATCATTACTGATGCCGCCTGAAAACCAGCCGCCGGGGCCTGATTCGAAATCTTCAGTGTAAGGAAATGTTGAGATGAAGCTGCTGCATTGAGCATTGATGATAACTACTCCTTCAAAATTAAAGAGGAGCAATATAAAAATGATTATATGGAACTTTCGGTTCTGCACGTTTATCAATAAAGAGATCGAAAGCAAGATAAAGATTCAGTTCTGATAAATTGAGAAGAAATCGCATCACTTTGAATTTACAACAAAAACTGTTCTTCTGTTCTTTGCCCTGCCTTCTTCAGTGCTGTTTGTAGCGATAGGCTGTGTCTCGCCGAAACCTTTGTAAGTGAGGCGTGATTTATCAGTCCCGTGCTCCACAAGAAAGTTATATACAGTTCTCGCCCTGTTCTCTGAAAGAATCGCGTTTGCCGCGGGATTTCCGATATTGTCTGTATGTCCATGCAGGGCGACATGAAGTCTGGGGCTTTTTGTGAGGTAATCTGAAAATTCCGCAAGCACAGATTTAATCGTATCGTTGATCTCAAACGAATTGGTAGAAAAGAAAATATCATTTATCGTATAATGTCCTCCTACTTCCAGTTTTTTTAATTCTATGTCTTGTTTAACCGGCTTCTCATTTACGGAATCTTTGGAAGAGATATATTGAGATTCAAAAGCATAGCCATCCTTCTTTACAGATAAAATGAGGTCGTTGCTAAAGTCAACAACAAAGGCAAATTCCCCACTCACTGAATCAACATCGATCTTAGTGAGTTTTTTGGTAATGGCATCACGGATTTCAATGGTAGCACTAATGGTTTCATCATTTTCTTTCCCATTCACATCACCTTTCTGAAAGTAGACTTTATTGGGTCTTACTTCAGGGTGTAGGTTGAAAGAATAAATATCATATCCCCCCATTGAACTATTGAGTTTGTTGGATGCAAAATAGCCTGTTTTTCCGTCTGTACTTACGAAGAATCCGACCTCGTCTGATTCGGTATTTATTGGAAATCCGATGTTAACAGGTTTACCCCAATTTCCTTTATCATCCATCTTGGACATGAAGATATCATACCCGCCGAGTCCGGGAAGGCCATCAGAAGAAAAGTAAAGTGTTCTGCTATCGCTATGTAGAAATGGAGACTTCTCATTAAAATCTGTATTTATTTCAGCACCCAGTTTAACGGCACGTGACCAATTTCCTAAATCATCCTTTATTGTACGGTAGAGATCAATTCCGGAAACAGAATCCCTTGCCGATGCGAAGTACAATACTTTGCCGTCTGATGAAATTGAAGGTTGGGAATCCCATTGCTTTTGATCATTGACCAAAGGGCCCATATTGCTGATTTCATTCCAATAACCATCTTTAAAATCTGAATAACAGATATCGAAATTTCCCTTGTCATTGACTGTAAAGAATAAATGCTTATTGTCAATAGTAATACTCGCACCACCTTCATTATTACTCGTTCCAAGGTTGAAAGGATAATCCATAGGTACCCCCTGATCATAGGTTCCATTCTCCTGATGTCTCGCCATCATAAATTTTTCGACACTTTGGGTAGTGAGCATATTTTTATCCTTCATTTCATAACGACGGGTAAAAAATGCCAGTTCATTATCCGGAGAAATATAGGGCAGATATTCAGGGTCACGCGTGGATAAACGATCAACCGGTTTTGGGTCGAAAGGAACAGGGTTCATGTAGAGTCGGGTTTTGATGAGAATCGCTTCGGCTTTAGTCCCGTGCTCTTCATTGATTTTGTCGTAACTTAAAAATTTGTCAAGATTCTTTTCCGCCTCCTTCCATTTTTTAAAATCGTATGCATATAATCCAAGTTGGTAATACACTTCCGGGTCGAGCTCCGGACAAAGTTCCACTACTTTCAGAAAACTCTGCTCAAAAGTTTTATCCTCCTTCTTTTTAAGTGCAATATTTCCCTGAAGAAAATAGGCCATTGCAAATTCAGGATCTTCCTCGATGGCTTTTCCTACGAGTTCTCTTGCATCTTCGTATTTCCTAGACTTATAAAAAGAAGCAGCTTCCTCATAAAACTTCATCGCTTTTTTATTCGGAGAAGTTTCACAGGACGGTTCTTGTCCTGAGACATAAAGAAACCCAATACAAACTGTAAAAAAGAAAAGGTACTTCAAAAAGCCGGTGTGAACGGATCTCCGATACTTAGAATTTTTAAGCATTACTTCTTCAATGGATTAAGATTTTTTAATGCATCCTTGGCTTGCTTTTTTGCTGCATCTTCGGCTGCCTTCTTAATACTGTCGGATACCGCTTTAGCCTTCGCTTCCGCTTCCTTTTTTAACCTATCCGCTTCCGCTGCAGCTTTTGCCTTTTCGGCCTCAATTTTTGAAGCGGCTTGAGATTTTAATTTATCAACCTCTTCTCTTGCCTTGGCTTCTAACTCATCTTTCTTCTTTTCAAATTCTTCCTTCGCTTTAGCTTTTAAATCTTCCATCACATTCGCTCCTTGTTTGCCCAGATCCATTGAAACCTTTGGATCAGTGACCGTGCCCCCAATAAGCAAATTCACAGGGATGATATCACTGACGCTCACATTAGCACCCTTCGCGTTTGCTTGTGAAACAAGATTGTTAAGAACTGAATTTGCCGCTCCGCCAAATGTAGCTCGCGGAATTTCCATTGCCATCGTGTAATCTATTGTCTGGTCAAATCCATTCGAACCTGCAATGGTTCCTTTCATTCCATTTATTTTTACTTCTGTAGGATCAACATATACTCTTCCGCTTACTATTTTAAAAGAAGGATTAACAGATGGAATAGCAAGAGATTTCCAGGATGGCATTTTTAATACATCGGCAACCTTATTGAAGGCAGGGAAATTCTGAATTGTAATAGCGGATGTAGTCAACTTACCGGTTCCGTTCAAAGAAGGAAGAACAGGACTCATGGCTTGATCAAGATCACCATTAATAATCATATTCACGGAAAATTTTCCGGCACAGAATTTTGCGATTGGTGCCATTTTTTCAACGCTTGCAAATGAGCTTACCGTTTTCTTTATGTCAAAATTGTGAACGTCAAGATCCATGGAGAACAATGGTTTTTTAGGATTCAAACTGCTGTATTTTCCGGAAAGATTTAGGCTGCCATCCATTAATTGCATGAGAAGATTCTGCATGTTAATAGCCTGATCTTTCACAACGATATTTCCTTTTACATTGAATATATTCAGGTTGTCATATAGTAAAGTCCCTATACTTGCCGAAAGTGTAAAATCTATATCACCGGGAACTTCGAATACTGTCATTGTGGATGTGTCACTACCGGCAGATGCGGTACTTGTTTCATCACCCATCCACTCGTTGAGATCAATCTTGTTTGACTGAAGTGAAAGACTCCCTTTTATCGTTTCATCCTTCAGGGCATAAGCGATGAAGTTCTCAATAGCACCTTTAGCCTGAAAATCGCTGTTCCCTGATTTAGCCTGTAATGTATTGAGGATAACATTTCTTGGATTGAATGAAAGATCCATAATACTCATAAGAAACGGGGTCTTCAAGTCCTTAGAAGAATATTCCAATCCTTTTACTGTCAGTCCACCCGATGCAACGAACTGATCAAAATTTTGTTTTTCTATCGCCGACATCTTCCCTTTTGCCGTTATGTCGGCAGTAATAATTCCTGATAATTTTGTTCCTGCTTCGAGTGGTATAAATTTCTGAATTCCTGTCAGATCAATTTTCCCTTTGGCAAATGCATCCAGATCAGGATCACTCACGGGAGTTTTCAACAGAAGCTTCGCGTCGAAGGGATCACCGGCCATTTCAACATGTAATTTTTTTAAATCGATCACTGTGTGATCAGGAACTCCATCAGGATTTTTTATGTCCAGGTCAACAAAGACATTGCTCACGGCAGATGGCAATGAAGGATACTGGAACATACCCTTGTCAATCTTCAAGACTAAGCCAAAGCCCGGCATCGAAAGAGCATTGTAACGACCTTTAACGAAGCCGGAGAGGGACATTGTGCCGGAAGATTTCAGGCTGCTGAACTCTTTATTATAGATTGCGGGGATCAGTGAAATAAAATTTTTAAACTCTGATTTAGCAGCAGTAAAATCAAGTTGCATATCAATATTTGTATCAGGCATGGCAAGCCACCCATTCAAGCCAAGTTCAAGTTCGTTTAAGTTTATTTTGTTTTCAATAAAAGTGAATTTAAAATTCTTCATATCCATATTTAGCTTCGCTTCTATGATTGCCTTTGTACCTGAGATATAAGGTATATTTTCATAAACCATTTTCGTTGAAAACACCTCTGTATGCGTAGTGAGGTCAAATATGTCCTGCGTAAAATCACCTTTGCCATTGTGATTGACTCCATTTAATCCCAGATAGAAATCGAGGGACTCGTCGTGATAAACAATTCTTCCATTTTCTATAGAGTAACGTTTAAGATTTGCTTTGAAGGCCGACTCCTCCGCGCTTCCTTCCGGGCCGGGCGCAGCCTTTGCGATATCCCAATTTGTCTTTCCGTCTTTCTGAACTAAGAAATTCATTACCGGATCTTTTAAACTGATGGAGCGGATGCTTATTTCATCACCTTTTATCACACTCATAATATCTACTGTGAGATCAAGCTGCTTTGTATAGATTAAAGTATCTCCTTCAAAAGGCGCGAGATTTATGATACTCAGGTTTTCTATACTCAGAGAGAAATTTGGGAAGCTTCTAATCAAGGAAAGACTGAAATTTCCAAAATCCATTTTGGCATTCAGGGTTTTATTTGCTTCCGCTTTTATTTTAGTGACAATTTTATCTTTAAAAATAAAAGGTGCGGCAATGAGTAAAAGGATCAATACAAGAAGTGAAAGACCCGTCCATTTGAGAAATTTTTTCATGAGATATTGTTTATTATACTGATTGATTTATTATAATTTAGAACTACGATTTCTTAAATAATGATCAGCAAGAACAAGTGCAGCCATGGCTTCTACAATTGGTACAGCTCTGGGTACTACACATGGATCATGTCTTCCACCGGGTTGAATAGTCACGGCTTCTCCTTTGACATCTATCGTTTTCTGTTCCATCCGGAGTGTTGAAACAGGTTTGAATGCTACACGGAAATAAATATCCATGCCATTGGATATTCCTCCCTGAATGCCACCGGAGTTATTTGTTGAAGTGCGGATAATACCGGAAGAATCTTTGATAAATAAGTCGTTATGTTCAGAGCCTTTCATTGCAGCTCCCGCAAAGCCACTCCCATATTCAAAACCATGTGCAGCATTGATACTCATGCAAGCGGATGCAAGTTCCGCCTGCAACTTTGAATAAACAGGCTCACCTAGTCCAACAGGAACATTCTGTATCACGCAGGTTATTATTCCACCTGTAGTATCTCCTTCCCTTTTCAGGTTTTCAAGGTACTTGATCATTAGTGCAGACGCATCCTCATCAGGACAACGTACTATGCTAGATTCTATTCTTTCTATATCAATAGACTTATAGTGTAGATTTGTTGAATACAAACCAATCTGAGATACATAGGCGAAAATTTTCATGTTCAATCCTGAGAGGATTTGCTTTGCAACAGCACCGGCGAAAACTCTTACCGCTGTTTCACGAGCCGAAGACCTGCCACCACCTCGAAAATCTCTAATCCCATACTTTTTTTCATATGTAAAATCGGCATGCGAAGGTCTGTATGCTTCCTTTATGGAATCATAATCCGAGGATTTTACATCGAGATTTCGAATAATAAAAGCTAAGGGACTTCCAATTGTCTTTCCTTCAAACAAACCAGACAGAATTTCAAAATCTTCTTCTTCATGCCGATCTGAGCTAACAGCTGATTGCCCGGGTTTTCTGCGTGCAAGTTCCTTAGCTATGGACGTTTGATCAAGAAGTAAACCTGAAGGACAACCATCAATAACACCGCCAATTGCTGTACCATGTGACTCCCCAAAACTGGTCAACTGAAAAATTTTTCCAAAGGTATTTCCCGGCATAATATGTAAAGTTACGGAAAAGCACTCTGCACCGGGTAAATTGTTGCCTGTTTAATTAACGATTTTTTGTTAATCAATTGTGCTAAAATCCCTTAGAAATCTCAAAGTCGCTTTCCAAACCAGTTTTTCAATCGGGGATTTGAAATGGCCAGGCTGACCAGTGAATTAATAAGCCAGGCGCGGTTAAATATTTTTTGCATTAAGAGTTTTGACTTCAGCTCACTCCCCAGTTTCTTATAAACCGACTCATCATAATTTAACATGTGATGAGCTGAAAAATCGTCTTTCAAAAAGCAACGTTCTGCCTGCTGTGCAGCCAGATAACCTGACCACATGGCATTTCCAATTCCTTCTCCATTCAAGGGATCAATCAACGATGCGGCATCTCCACAAAGCATATAACCCATACCTGAAATATTTCTTTTCAGGCCGCCCAATGGTAAACCATAACCTTCCAGATCACTTGTTGCATGTGCATTTTTAAAACGATCAGAAATTCCCGGAGCATGCTGAATGATTTCATGGAAAGCATTTTTCAAATTAATTTTTCTCTTGCGGATGTCATCAGATAACATGCCGAAACCAACATTCGCACGATGTTCATCAAATGGAAAGAGCCAGAAATATCCCGGCAGGAAATCCTTAATCAGATGGATCTCAATTGCATTTGGGTTGCTAATACCGTCAATGTTTTCATAATATGTCCGAACGGCGCCGGAATAATGCTTCAGATCAACTTTAAATCCGGCTAACTGCTTGGAAACTATTGAGTGAGCTCCATCACACGCAATTAGTAGTTTGGTGAATAGCACCTCTCCCTTTTCATTCGTCAGAGTCATTAAATTTCCTTCGTCATTGACTTTGTTCGCACTGAAATTTTCGAGAAAAGTAATTTTTTCTTTCTCTTTTACCAGATCAACTAAGAAATTATCAAAATCCTCCCTTTTAGATACATATCCTGGATTCACAAAATCTAAATCAACATGTTTACCGTTGGGAGCATGTAAACTCCACGAGGATGAGATGTTTGCCAAGGGAAATGAAGCGAGGCGTATTGTATATTCAGGATGGATCTTGTTTAAGACATGCTTCACACGACCTCCGATGGCGTCACCGCATACTTTATCTCGTGGGAAACTTGATTTATCTACCAGCGCGATTCTCAAGTCAGGATCTTGAAAAGACAATGCACAGGCTGATCCCGCGGGTCCGGCTCCGAGGATGATAACATCGTAATATGGTGTGGAAGACTTGATAATAAATTGCTAATTTCAACGCGAATTTATTACAATTTCTGTGAGCATTCTTATACACAACATCCATACTCTTGTTCATACCGAACAAAAGGCCATATTAAAATATTGTGGTGCTGAAATGGCTTCAATTTCCACACTCAAGGGAGCTTATCTGTATATCAAAGAAGGATTAATTTCAGATTTCGGAGTCGAGAAGCCTGAAATAATGAGCAATATCCGGGAAACAGATCCATCAGTCACACTGCTTAATGCTGAAAACGGACACGTATTTCCTTCGTGGGTAGATTCTCATACACATCTGGTATTTGCCGGAAGCAGAGAGTTGGAATTTGAAGACAGAATTAGAGGCTTGTCTTATGAACAAATTGCTGAGCGTGGTGGTGGAATTCTTAACTCAGCTAAAATATTGAGGGAATCTTCAGAAGCAGATCTTTTAGAGAGTGCGCATCGCAGGCTCAGTGAAATAATTGGTATGGGCACAGGCGCTGTGGAGATAAAAAGCGGATACGGTTTATCCGTTGAAAGCGAACTAAAAATGTTGCGGGTTATTAAAAGACTGAAAATTGAATCTCCTTTACATATTAAAGCTACTTTCCTCGG
>CAYHFJ010000136.1:0-9138 GCA_964355885.1 uncultured Flavobacteriales bacterium | reverse complement strand
GAAATAATAGTCATAATCAAGGATATTCAGATTCTCAATTACCTGCTTGTAGCTTAGTTTGTCTCCTGCAAAGCTTACCAGCTGATCAAAAAGACTTAGTGCATCGCGCAAGGCTCCATCGGCTTTTTGTGCAATGATATGCAGGGCATCTTCCTCTGCACTGACTTTTTCCTTCAACGCGATAGCGGCAAGATGCATGCTGATATCTTCTACGCTGATCCGGTTAAAATCAAAGATCTGACAACGGGAGAGAATGGTTGGAATAATTTTTTGTTTCTCTGTGGTTGCCAGAATAAATATGGCATGGGAAGGAGGTTCTTCGAGCGTTTTCAAAAAAGCATTAAATGCACTTGTGCTCAACATGTGAACCTCGTCAATGATATACACTTTATACTTCCCCAGTTGTGGAGCATATCGCACCTGATCTACAAGAGCACGAATGTCATCTACTGAATTGTTTGATGCAGCATCAAGTTCGTAGATATTGAGTGAGCGACCTTCGTTAAAGGCCACACAGGAATCACATACATTGCATGCTTCAACATTCGCAGCTATAGCCGAGCAATTAATTGTTTTGGCTAATATTCGTGCAGTCGTGGTTTTCCCAACTCCTCTGGGACCCGTAAAAAGATAAGCCTGAGCTAAATGATTGGTTCGGATTGCGTTTTTTAGTGTAGCAGTAATGGATGGCTGCCCGACAACTGTATCAAATGTTACCGGGCGATACTTCCTGGCTGAGACGATGAATTTTTCCATAGCGGGTATTAAGTAACAAAGATAAGGGAACGTATTGACAGCAGACAAAATTGAAATATTTTCGGATCAATTATTTTCGAATTTTTTCTCTTTTTCGCAGTGTGTTTATATGAATTAGAACAGAAATAATTTGTGTGATCCTTGCTATGAGTGCGATATAGGGATACTCATCTCCGATAAACAGCTATAGTAGCGGATCTTACACTAAAGTTTTCAACAAACACCACTATTTATTAACAAATCGAAGCTTTTGAGTACCAGAAACTTGCAAGGGCTAAGTGTCACACTTACTTTTGGATCTGTCATTTAAACCAATTACTAAAAACAATTAGCAATGAACAAAGCTGAATTGATCGATGCAATGGCATCAGAAGCAAAATGTACCAAAGCGGATGCAAGTCGTGCGCTGGAAGCATTTATGACTGTTACCTCAAAAACTCTGAAAAAGGGTGAGCGCGTTGCGCTGGTAGGTTTCGGTACCTTCTCTGTAGCGAAACGTGCTGCACGTAATGGTCGTAACCCTCAGACGGGTAAACCAATCAAGATTGCTGCTAAGAAAGTAGCAAAATTCAAGGCAGGAGCTGAACTTTCTTCAAAAGTGAAGTAATCCTTCCAAAAGAAGATTAAAAGCCTCGCAAACCGCGGGGCTTTTTTATTTTTCTCCTTTCCATGGAAAGCCGCTCTGTTTTTCGTACCTTTGCATCTCGTTCGCTTTGAGACCTTTCTCTTTTGATTAAATTATCCGCGACGAACATCCCATAAACCTTTATTTAAATTACATGTCATTCGATAAACTCGATCTTATAGATCCAATTCGTCAAGCACTCAAAACTGAGGGCTACACAAAACCAACACCCATACAGGAACAAACAATCCCTGTAATTCTTGAGCATAAGGATCTACTCGGTTGCGCACAAACCGGTACCGGTAAAACGGCAGCTTTCGCCATCCCAATTCTACAATTACTCCATGCCCAGACGGGTGATCCCAAAACTAAAAGAGTTGTTAAAGCCCTCATTCTGACTCCTACCAGGGAACTCGCCCTTCAAATCGGGGAGAGTTTTTCTGCTTATGGCAAGAACCTTCCTCTTAAAAACAGGGTCATCTTTGGTGGAGTACCTCAGAAAGCCCAAACGGATGCATTACGCGCCGGTGTAGACATTTTAATCGCGACTCCCGGAAGATTACTTGATCTTATAGATCAGAAATTCGTTCACTTAAATGATATTAAATTCTTCGTTCTGGACGAAGCGGATCGCATGCTTGACATGGGATTTATTCATGATGTAAAAAAGATCATTCAGAAATTACCTGTTAAACGTCAGACCTTATTCTTCTCAGCGACAATGCCACCTGAGATTGTCAAGTTGGCCAATACTATCTTAACCCGTCCTGTAAAAGTTGAAGTTACTCCTGTTTCATCGACAGCTAATACAATTCAACAGGCGGTTTATTTCGTTGACAAATCAAATAAGAAGTCATTACTCAATCATATTCTCAAAAATGATAAAGTAACTTCTGCTCTGGTTTTCACACGTACAAAACATGGTGCTGATCGTGTCGCCAAAGACGTGAAGAAGGCCGGTATTGAAGCGGAGGCCATTCATGGAAATAAATCACAAAACGCTCGCCAGCGTGCATTGAGTAATTTTAAAGAAGGTAAAACGAGAGTACTTGTTGCGACTGATATCGCTGCACGGGGAATTGACATTGATGACCTGTCACATGTTATCAATTATGAATTACCTAATATCCCTGAAACTTACGTTCACCGTATAGGAAGAACGGGTAGGGCAGGAGCCAGTGGAATAGCTCTTTCCTTTTGTGATATTGAAGAAAAAGAATATCTCAAAGATATCCGCAAACTTATCAGCAGGGATATTCCAATTATTGATGAACATCCGTATCCGATGACTGAATTTGAAGTTCCGGCGAAAAAGGAGAAGTCACAGCATAGCCATGCTCCGAAGCGGGCCAAAGCTGGACAGGGCGGAAGACCACAAAGCCATGCCGGTCGCAGGCCATCAAGCGGACAACGAAGAGCGAACTAAATTATTCCGGTTGAAGTTTTACTCTCCACGAAACACAGGTTTTCTTTTCTCCAGAAAAGCCTGTACTCCTTCTTTATAATCATAAGTCTCACCTGCTTCTGCCTGCACTAGTTCTTCTTGTCTCAACTGCTCTTCCAGAGAATTTGTAAGAGACCGATTGAGTAACATTTTTGTCAATGCAATTCCGCGCGTCGGCATAGTGGATAGAGTCGTGGCAATTGAAAAAGCTTCTACTTCCAGATTTTCATCCTCACAAACACTGTATATCATTCCCATTGCTGCGGCTTCTGTTGCAGTGACCTTGTCACCAAGCATCATCAAAGCGGATGCACGTTGAAAACCAATTAATCGAGGCAGAAAAAATGTTCCTCCACTATCCGGGATCAAACCTATTTTACTAAAGGCTTGAATGAATGAAGCACTTTTTCCGGCAAGCACAACATCACAAGCTAATGCAATGTTGGCTCCGGCACCTGCCGCAACACCATTCACAGCACAAACAACAGGCTTCTGTAAATTTCTTATTCTCCGGACAATCGGATTGTAATGTTCGTCAACTATACGTCTTATGCCCGGCCCTTCCGGATCAACAGCTTCTGAGAGATCTTGTCCCGCGCAAAAAGCTTTTCCCTGCCCACCTAAATATACAGCCCGAACTCCTGAATCTGCAGCTGCTTTATCCAATGCTTCCTGCAATTGCATCGCCATCTCCCGGTTGAAACTGTTGAATTTATCAGGACGGTTTAGGCGTATTTGGGCAATTCCTTTTTCTGTTGTATATAGTATAAATGTGTTTTCCATAATTTATTAAGATTCAATTTTCAGTGACATTTAAAATAATCAAAGGGTTCAAGACAGATTTCACATTTGTACAATGCTTTACATGCTGTTGATCCAAAGTGACTGATGAGTAAAGTTTGTTCAGAACCGCATCGGGGACAGACAATTCTTTTTTTGTTTCCTGTTAAAAGTGACTTATCTGAACTGCTTTTTTCAGGCGGGGCAATACCGTATTTCCTCAGCTTTTCTTTCGCCTCGTCATTCAACCAGTCAGTGGTCCAAACCGGTGAGTATACTATTTTTATTTCGACCAATTCTACTCCGGCTTCCTTTAGTTTATGATGAATGTCCTGCTCAATGGCATTCATCGCCGGACAACCGCTGTATGTAGGAGTTATATCAATGGTAACTTTTTCCCCGTCTATTCTGACATCACGGGCAATACCCAGATCAACAATACTAATGACAGGAATTTCCGGATCAGGAATTTCTTTCAGGATTGACCAGATTGTCTCCTTTGTTAGTGACATGAAATGAATTCAATTTACCAGCTTGCACCGGGATAGGTGCGCTGCAAATATTGCATCTCTGAAAGTATATGCCCAAGGTGTTCAGTGTGCTTACCCTTACGACTACCACTCATCATAAATACATTTTCAGGAACAGCTATGGTCGCTAATGTAAAAACTTCCCTGATTTTATCCATCCATAATTTGCGCAGCGATTCAGGATCAGGAGCAATTCCTTCCGCGATGAGTATAGAATCTATTTCATTGGCATCAAAAAAGTCGCCGGTATATTTCCACAATTCCACAAGTGCCTGCTCAAGACGGCCTTTGCTTTCTTCAGTACCATCACCCATACGTATTACCCACTCAGAACTGTGCCGGAGATGATAAGTGACTTCTTTCAGGGATTTTTCTCCCAGAGCTGCAAGTGTTTTATCATTACTCTTTGATAATGCTGAGTAGTAATAATAATGAAATGCACTTATGAATAATTGACGTAAAAGAGTTTGTGCAAAATCACCATTTGGTTGTTCTGCCATCAATAAGTTTTCAAACTCTCGCTCAGTTCTTAAAAACGCCAGATTGTCCTCTGTCCTTCCTTTACCTTCAACTTCTCCGGCATAGGTGAGGAATGCCCGTGACTGTCCAATCAAATCCAGCGATATATTTGTAAGAGCAATATCCTCTTCAAGTATTGGACCGTGTCCACACCATTCACTGAGTCGTTGTCCCAGAATCAACGGAGTATCTCCCAGACGCAGGCAGTATTTGAATAGTGCTGTTTTAATATTAGCGTTCATGTATGTTGTTTTTTAATCCGACCGATGGAAATTGAATTGTATTTATTTCCTTCAGAATAATTATTCAAAAGAAGCTCCCGGTGTTTTGTAAAAATTTGGATGTCTGTAAATTTTATCGTTTGCCGGATCGAAGAATGAACCGGCATCTTCCGGAGTGCTCGAGGTAATATTATCCGATAAAACTACCCATAAACAAGTTGCTTCATTTCGACGAGAATATACGTCTCTGGCATTTTGAAGAGCTAACTCCTTGTCCGGTGCATGTACACTGCCGGCATGTTCAAAAGGCGCACCACTTCTTTTCTGAGTGAACACTTCCCACAAAGGCCATTCGTTCTTAATCATGTTATTGTTTTTTCTGAATCAATAATAAATATCAATGCCCTTGAAATAGTTAAGCGGCAACAGCTTTTCCGGCTTTTTTCGCCGCATAGGCAATTGCAGCTTCCCGTACCCAGGCACCATTTTTATGTGCATCATTTCTTGCTTTCATCCTCTCATGATTACAAATGCCATTACCTTTTATCACATTATAAAATTCATCCCAGTTGATCTCGCCATGTTCATAGTGTGTAGTTGCGGCGTTCAACGTTAATTTATCATCAGGCAGCTTCAATCCGATATTTTCTGCCTGAGGAACTGTTCTGTCAATGAAACGCTGTCTCAGATCATCATTGGTATATTTTTTTATCTTCCAACGCATTAATTCAGCTGTATTCGGTGAATCTTTATCTGATGGACCAAACATCATCAGTGATGGCCACCAGAAACGATTTACAGATTCCTGTGCCATGGCTTTTTGTTCCGCTGTTCCACTCATCAGAGTCGCCAGAATTTCATAACCTTGCTTATGATGAAAATTTTCTTCCTTACAGATTCTGATCATCGCACGTGCATAAGGGCCATACGAACATTTTGCCAGTGCTGTTTGATTGACGATGGCTGCACCATCAACCAACCAACCAATAGCACCCATGTCTGCCCATGACAAAGTCGGGTAGTTGAAAATACTTGAATATTTTGCTTTTCCTGTAAGCAATTCTTCGATCATCTGATCACGGCTGATACCTAATGTTTCCGTTCCGCTATATATATATAATCCATGACCGGCCTCATCCTGTATTTTTGCAAGAAGTACAGCTTTACGTCGGAGACTTGGAGCTCGGGTGATCCAGTTACCTTCGGGTAGCATTCCAACAATTTCCGAGTGAGCATGCTGACCCATAATGCGGATCAATTGTTTGCGGTAACGCTCAGGCATCCAATCTTTCGGTTCAATGATTTCTCCTTTATCGATGCGCTCATTGAACGTTATCTCCAGTTCTTTCTCGTCTAGGTTTTGCATTTATTTCTTCGTTAATGGATTCGTAAATTAAATAATTCATATGGTTTCACCATGATTTATATATCATTCTGATTTATAATTTATGATAATCACCTCTCCAGCGTCCAATTGATTTTTTAATCTCTTCCTCCGTACTTTGATTTTCGGCCGCTTCTTTGGCTAAGTCAACAAATTCGCTATCCGGTGCGTATCTCAAACCCAGCGTTTGTTTCATACGAATCCTGCCGTCGAGGGGCTTTCCGGTTAAAATAAAATGCCTGAAATTTTCTTCGCTACGGATGATCCGTTCCTGAAGGCGGAGAATAAAATACCTTAAAAAGGCAAACATAAGGAACAGACAAAAGCTGGTGCTCAGCAGTAAGGTAGATGGATAAAGTGTGCTCCCGGCTTCAAGTGCCATATTGAAATAGATGAATGAACCACCTATATTTGCAAGTAAAAGAATCAGAAAAAAGCCATAAAATAGCCAATTTTGGTTGTTGTGGTTGGAATAACTTTGTTTTCTCATTTTCATAAAGATTTATTGAGCCAAATTTACGGATTTGACCTCTGTTTGGCAAATAATCAGCTTTTTAGAGGGTATGGATATTTTTAACTTACTTGCCATACCTACATTCCATGTCTGATTCGCAGAAAAGTGTTTATGTATCTGTTGTCAGTGATCTGGTGACTGATCAGCGTGTTCACCGTACCTCACTTGCTTTAAGTCGCAAGGGTCTGAAAGTCACACTTGTCGGAAGGCAACTGAAAGAAAGTCTTCCATTAAATGAACGTGATTATTCGGTACGCCGCTTCAGATTGTTCTTCAAATCGGGTCCTCTTTTTTATGCATCTTATAATTTCAGATTATTCTTCTTCTTGTTATTCAGGAAGGTGGATGTGCTTGTTGCCAATGATCTTGATACACTCGTTGCCAATTATTTGATTTCGGTAATTAAAAAGGTTCCATTATATTATGATAGTCACGAGTATTTTACCGGAGTTCCTGAATTAGCTAACAGACCCGCCATCCGTGCAATTTGGAAATGGATGGAGAGGAGGATCCTTCCAAAGTTGAGACATATCTACACAGTGAACGAATCAATCGCGGAGCTTTACCGGAAAGAATATGGAATTGACCCGGCGGTAGTACGAAACCTTCCATTCAGGGGAGAAAAATTAATGGGTGCAAAGTCAAGGGCGGATCTGATGCTTCCTGAAAACAAGAAAATTCTGTTATACCAGGGTGCGGGTATCAATATTCACCGGGGTGCGGAAGAAATTCTTGAAGCAATGCAATATCTTGATGATTACATTCTCGTGTTTATTGGAAGTGGAGACGTCATTGATATTCTGAAAAAAGAAGCTGTTACTCTGAATCTTAACCAAGTGGTTTTCTTCTTTCCTAAAATGCCGATGGAGGAATTAAGAAGGTTTACAGTGCTTGCAGATTTAGGCTTGAGTTTGGATAAGGATACGAATATTAATTACCGTTTTTCATTGCCTAATAAATTGTTCGATTATATACAAGCCGGTGTACCGGTTCTTGCCTCAGACCTTCCGGAAATCAGAAAGGTTGTAGTCAAGTACGGTATAGGAAAGCTAATCTCATCACATGATCCCGAAGTTATTGCCACAGAAATCCGTGATTTTTTCAGCGATGAAAACCGCCTTGCTACATGGAAAGAAAACCTGAAATTTGCAGCTGAAGAATTGTGCTGGGAAAAAGAAGAAAAAAACTTGCTTGAAATATTCAAAGATGTCCTCTGATAAACATGTTCATATAATTTCCTTTGATATTCCCTGTCCTCCGGATTATGGAGGTGTGATCGATGTATATTATAAGATCAGAGCATTACACGCGGCCGGCATAAAAGTTAAATTGCATTGCTTTGAATATGGTCGTCCGAAATCACAGGAGTTACTTAAATATTGCACTGAAGTTTTTTATTACCCGAGAAAAACCGCAAAGTCATTGCTTTTTAATACGCTGCCATATATAGTACTAAGCCGTCAATCGGAAGAGCTGAAAATAAATTTACTCAAAGATGATGCGCCGATCCTGATGGAAGGACTTCATACAACCTTTTTGATTTCGTCTGAAGAGTTTGATAAAAGGAAAATAATAGTTCGTACTCACAATATCGAACATGAGTATTATTTAAATCTTGCGAAAGTTGAACGCAATATTTTTAAGCGATACTATTTTTATAATGAAGCCGGGAAATTAAAAAAGTACGAGTCGGTGCTAAAGCATGCTACATCATTGGCAGTCATTTCTCCTAACGATACAAAGTACTATCAATCTTTATTTCCGGCTGTGACTTATATCCCCGCATTTCATCCCTTTGAAAAAGTTTCTTGTCTGCCGGGTAAATCTGATTTTGCTTTTTATCACGGCAATCTGAGCGTAGGTGAGAATAATGAAGCAGCACTCTTTCTAGTAAATAAAGTGTTTGAAAACAGTCAATACAAATTGGTTATTGCCGGATCAAAACCGTCATCGGAATTATTGAAAGCTGTCAAATCCAACCCTGCAGTAATGTTGCTTTCCGATCAATCGCCTGCACAGATCTACGACCTCGTTAGTCAGGCACAATGTAATATTTTGCCAACGTTTCAGTCCACCGGAATAAAGCTGAAATTACTGGCCGCATTATTCAGTGGCAGGTATTGCATTGTAAATTCACCTATGGTCGACGGAACCGGACTGGAATCCTTATGTATTATTTCAGATACAGCGAAGGAAATGAAGGTAAGACTGGAAGAGGTAATGTCAAAAACATTTTTTCCTGAGACTGATCTGGACATTAGAAAATCAATTCTCACCGAAAAATTTTCAAATAAAATTAATGCAACCAAACTGATATCCTTACTGTATTGATTTGCTAAAGTTGTTCAGCCATCACTTTTGAATC
>CAYHFJ010000135.1:3164-9160 GCA_964355885.1 uncultured Flavobacteriales bacterium | reverse complement strand
TTCACGATACTTTTTAAAAGGATATTTTTAAACATTTTATTTTTACCGGACAACAATAATGAGCAAATTAGCAAATGCGGGTAGAAATCGAAATCACTTAGTCGAGTGGAAAGTAGATTTCGTCAGTCTGCTAAGTTTCTTCACTGCGTTCAGGATGACAGGTTTCGATTGACATAGACAACAAATTCCCTCTGGTCGGTTTTATCACCGTACCATAAGCAAACACATCTCTTGATCGGTGACAACACCGACCAAAGGAGCAACTTGCAAAATCAAGCTACTGACGCTGAAGGTACTGTCATCCCGATCTGCCCTTCGCGGGAGGGAACTTTGCTGGAATTTAATATAATTCTACTTTGAAAGCAGTAATCCACAGACAACTGACAACAGACAACAGACAACAAATTATTATCTTTGCCCAATCCTATGGAATTCAAACTCACTTCAGAATATTATCCCACCGGCGACCAGCCTGAAGCGATAAGGCAATTAGTGGAGGGCGTTAATGCCGGGGAACATTATCAGACCCTGCTGGGTGTGACAGGTTCTGGTAAAACCTTTACCATTGCCAATGTAGTACAGCAAACGCAAAAGCCAATGCTGGTACTCAGCCACAATAAAACCCTGGCAGCTCAGCTTTATGGAGAATTCAAGCAATTCTTTCCGGAGAATGCAGTGAATTACTTTGTATCCTATTACGACTATTATCAGCCCGAAGCCTATATAGCTTCATCTAATACTTATATCGAAAAAGATCTCCAGATTAATGAGGAGATTGAAAAACTAAGGCTGCGCACTACCTCTTCACTGATGTCGGGCAGGCGGGATATCATTGTGGTATCATCCATTTCCTGTATTTATGGTATGGGAAATCCTGAGGATTTTTCAAATTCAATATTCCGCTTTTCAGTTGGCACGAGGATCAGCAGAAATGCTTTTCTGCACCGTCTGGTAGAAATACTGTATTCCAGAACGACAGTAGATTTCCGTCGTGGGACTTTTAGAGTGAAAGGTGACACAGTGGATATCTACCCGGCATACATGGATTTTGCCTATCGTGTTTCTTTTTATGGAGACGATATCGAGGAGCTGAGCACAATTGATCCGGCATCGGGTAAAACACTTGAGAAAATGGATCACTTGGCCATTTTTCCTGCGAATTTATTTGTCACACCAAAAGAAAGGCTAACCCAATCCATCTGGGCCATTCAGGAGGAACTTGAGAGCCGTAAACAGCAATTTATAGATGAAAAACGCTTTTTAGAGGCTAAAAGACTCGAAGAGCGGGTTAACTATGACCTGGAGATGATCCGGGAGCTTGGATATTGCAGCGGAATTGAAAATTACTCCCGCTTTTTTGATGGAAGAACTCCTGGAATGCGTCCATTCTGCCTATTAGATTACTTTCCGGATGATTATCTGATGGTAATTGATGAAAGCCATGCAACCGTTCCCCAGATCCGGGCGATGTACGGGGGCGACCGTTCAAGAAAAATCTCCCTGGTAGATTATGGTTTTCGCTTACCAGCCGCTCTGGATAACCGTCCCCTGAACTTTAATGAATTTGAAAAACTTGCCCCGCAAACTATTTATGTCAGTGCTACCCCCGGTGATTACGAATTGGAGCAAACTGAAGGGGTATTTGTTGAACAGGTAATCCGACCCACCGGACTATTGGATCCGGAAATTGAGATCCGGCCGGTTGTAAATCAGGTAGATGACCTGCTTGATGAGATCGATAAAACCGTTAAACTAGGCGATCGGATACTTGTTACCACCTTGACCAAAAGAATGTCTGAAGAGCTCACAAAGTATATGAACCGTCTCGGAATTAAGGTGAGATATATTCACTCCGAGGTAAAAACAATGGAAAGGGTTGAAATTCTGAGGGATCTGAGGCTGGGTGTAATTGATGTCTTGATTGGGATAAACCTGCTTCGTGAAGGTTTGGATCTTCCGGAAGTATCATTGGTTGCTATTCTGGATGCTGATAAAGAGGGTTTTCTTCGCTCTGAACGATCCCTAATACAAACCATTGGTCGTGCAGCCCGAAATGACCGTGGACGGGTGATCATGTACGCTGATAAAATCACCAACAGCATGCGTGTCACCATCGAAGAAACCAATCGAAGGAGAGAGAAACAGATCGCATACAATACAAAACATGGTATTACACCAAGAACAGTTGGTAAATCACGTGAAGCCATCATCGAGCAGACTTCAGTAATGGATTTTAAAGGTGGTGTTCAAAAAGCCTACATCGAGAAGGAAATGACCGATAATTTAGCCGCTGATCCGATTGTTCAATATATGACCAAACCTGAATTACAGAAATCCATTGATAAAACGAAAAAGGATATGGCACTGGCTGCAAAAGAAATGGACTTCCTTCTCGCAGCCAAACTAAGAGATGAGATGTTTGCACTGGAGAAGGTGATGGAGGAGAGGTTTAAATAATTGACAGTTGAGAGTTGATAAATGACAATTAAGCACATTAGCTACCAAATATCATATGAAGCAATCATCCTCTGATATTAGAGAACTTTTATTTGAGAGTTGAGAATGGAGAATAGATAACAAATAATTAATATCATTTTGACGATAAAATTTAAAATGAACCACGATTTCACAGACAACTAACAACCGACAACTAACAACTAACTATGGACAGAAAAGACATTTATCCGGGACTGGAAGTTGACATCATCCTTAAAAAAGACCAACGCAGCGGAGTCAGGACCAGGGGAATCGTCCAGGCACTCCTCACCAGTTCAACTTTCCATTCCAGGGGCATCAAAGTAAGACTTGAAGACGGACAGGTGGGCCGGGTTGTGGAAATATTTGAATAAAAAACAATCTGAATGAGGTATTTTCAAAGCAATAAAGTAGGAATTCCTCATTTGCTAATTCCCTCATTTGCTAATTTGCTCATTCTCTCTAAGCGTAATTGCATTGTAACATTTACTTCCATTTGAAACATTTTAAAAAAATTAACGTCTATATTTGAGTATAATATTCTGTTATCATGACAATTTTAAAGTTTTTATTTATCACAATTTGTATTCTCTGGCTGATCAAAATAATAGCCCGTGTGCTTTTACCAATCGCATTTCAAAAAATGATGTCTAAAGCACAAAATCAGGCCAATCAACGTTATCAGCAACAACATAAGCCAAATCCCGATGGCCGTATCCGGGTAGATTATATGCCGCCAAAAGAAAAAAATCGCGGTGATCATGCCGGTGACTTTGTAGAGTATGAGGAAATTAAAAAGCCCTGATTTTCTTCTCTGATAAGCTATTTTTTTAATTCCCGATCAGTTTATTTAATTGTTCGGCCTCCAATTTTACCCGAATAAGCCAATTGTTAAGATTTATTTTCATAAAGCTCAATAACTAGCCTTGCAGGTTTAAGCTTTTTTCTATTTTTGGCATTCAACTAATTTAAGCAGAATGAATAACTGGTTTAAACGCAATGGTGTACATCTGGCCATTATAGGAATATTTATTGCCTTATGTTTTGTGTATTTCAGTCCGGCATTACAGGGAAAAGCCCTCTATCAGAGCGATGTTCTCATGGCTCAGGGAATGCAAAAAGAGATCATGGATGTTAGGGCAAAGGATGGAAAAGGACCTTTGTGGACTAATTCCATGTTTGGCGGTATGCCTGCCTTTCAGATATGGGTCCAATATCCAAACAATGTGACAACCTATGTGATCTCATTCTTTAAAACTGTTTTCCCGAATCCGATTGATACAGTTCTGCTTTATCTCTTAGGTGCCTATCTGTTGTTCTGCGTTTTAAGAATGAACCCATGGCTGGCTGCAGCCGGGGCCATCGCATTTGCATTCTCATCATACAATTTCCAGATCATCGAGGCTGGTCACAGCAATAAAGCAATGGCCATTGCATTTTTCCCTCCAATTCTGGCAGGAATTATTATGGCTTTTCGCAGGCAATACCTCACAGGTGCTGTATTAACAGCATTATTTCTTGCTATTGAAATCAGAACCAACCATATTCAGATGACCTATTATCTGTTCATTGCCTTGCTGATTTATGTTGGTATTGAACTATATCATGCTGTTAAAACTAAAACTACTCAGGATTTTCTGAAATCCTTTGGCTACCTCGCTGCAGCAGTTTTGCTTGCAGTTGCAGTGAATGCAGGAATGCTCTGGACAAGCTATGAATATGGCGCAGAAACTATCCGTGGAAAATCAAATTTAAAAACTGAAAAGTCGGAGCCTAATAATGGGCTTGACCGTGAATATGCCTATCAATGGAGTCAGGGACTTGGTGAAAGTCTGACATTTTTGGTTCCGAATGCTTATGGAGGAGCTTCAGGAGCAGGTAATCTGGATGAGAATTCAGAAGTTGCAAAAACCCTGACTACTAAAGGTATTCCTGCAGAGCAGTTATTACCTGCCATGCAGCAATTATCTCAGATTGGCTTAAGTACCTACTGGGGAGATAAACAATTTACCTCTGGTCCATGGTATTTTGGAGCAATTATTTGCTTTCTGTTTGTTCTGGGCTTATTTATTGTAAAAAACAGAATTAAATGGTGGATCCTGAGTGCAAGTCTTTTGTGCCTGATACTTTCATTCGGAAGACATCTTCCCTTCCTTTCAGATCTATTCTTTGATTATTTCCCGCTCTACAATAAATTCAGAGCGGTTGAATCTATATTGGTTATTACCGGCTTCCTAATCCCCGTGCTTGCCATTCTTGCTGTTAAAGAAGTTGCATTCCACAAAGAAGATCCGAAAAAACTAAACAAAAGCCTTTTGAATAGTCTATACATTACCGGCGGACTCTTATTAATCCTTATTGCCGTTCCAACTGTGTTACTGGATTTTAAAACACAGAATCATAATGCATTTATTGAGCAGTTAACTCAGGTAACCAATGGAGACAGGGCCTTTGCAGACTCAATCGCCAAGGCTCTTATAGATGACAGAATAAGTCTGGCAAGAATGGATGCCTTACGTTCCCTTTTCTTCGTTCTCATTGGGGCAGGATTAATCTGGGCATTGATCAGAAAGAAAATGAACCCAGAGGTCACATTTATAATTTTGGCGGCAGTGATTTTGGTTGATATGTGGAATATCGACAGACGTTATCTGAACAATGAAAAATTTGTGGATAAGAGTGTGCTGGCTCAACAGTTCAAAACCAGGGATGTAGATCAACTGATACAACGGGATGGATCTTATTATCGTGTCCTTGACCTTGCCTCCGGAAACCCATTTTCAAATTCGATCCCGTCCTACTTCCATAAAAGTATCGGAGGTTATCACGCCGCAAAATTGAAAAGATATCAGGAAGTATTGGATAAACAATTCAATGGAGCGATCAACGAAGATGTTCTGGATATGCTGAATACCAAATATCTGATCACTTCTGATCAAAACGGACAGAAGGAAACCATGGTAAACCGTTCGACTGCTGCGGGAAATGCATGGTTTGTTCAGAATGTGGAATATGTTAAAAGTGCTGATGAAGAAATGCTTGCAATCAGCAGCTTCGATCCCAAAAAAGTGATGGTTGTTCATGAAGAGTTTAAGCCGCTAATCGATATAAAAAAGGTTGGTTATGATGGAAATGCTTTCATCAGACTGACAAATTACCATCCCGATCATATGACTTATGAATACTCCTCCGGTCGTGATGCCCTTGCAGTATTTTCAGAAATATGGTATGATAAAGGTTGGAATGCTTATGTTGACGGAGAAAAAATTCCTTATTTCAGAGCCGATTACCTTTTAAGAGCCGCACAATTGCCTGGAGGAAATCATAAACTCGAATTCAAATTCGAACCGACCTCTTATTACACAGGAGAGACTATTTCACTGATTGCTTCTATCCTGCTTATTCTGGGTTTGGCTTTTGCAATCTACACTGAAACGAAAAGTAAAAATCCGGAGCCGGTAAAAGCGTAACCCGTCATTTCGAAGAGCGAAAACAATAATTGCTCTTGGTAATATTTTAAA
>CAYHFJ010000135.1:0-3064 GCA_964355885.1 uncultured Flavobacteriales bacterium | reverse complement strand
AATATTTTAAACGCGAAGAGAAATCTCAGAGTTAAGAGCAGACCTACCATCAACAGATTTCTCCACACCGCGAATTACAACTTTAGGAAGAAAAAACTACTGCCGTGTTCGAAATGACGGAAGCTAAAACTCCCCTAATCATTCGTCCTTCTATGCTTAAGATAGTAATAAGCTAAATTGCCTGCAATCACAACATGATTAAATAAATTGGGAATAAGTCCGTAATGCTTCGAAAAAATATGGAAACGCTCGATCAGACTCTGACGGTGCTTCTTCTTTGACATTCCACCAACCAGATACTTTGCAACATACATTTTCGTATTGACGATCTTTCCAGCCTTTTTAGCCGCCTTGATGATCCAATCGATATCTGCACTCAATTTGTATTGGGGATCGTAAGGCTCAGTCAGGGATCTTCGGATATAAATCGCCTGATGACTGATACTCATTCCATGTTTAAAATCCTTCCAGATAAAAGTTTCAGGGGCTTTATGCCTTCTTTGTCCCAGACTTTTCCAGTTTTCATCGTACATCTCAGTCTCACCATAATAGATATCCGCATCGGGAGCAGAGGCAAATACATTTTCAACAGTATCAGATGCATAAAATTCATCGCCTGAATTCATAAACAAAATATAATCCCCGGAAGCCAGAGAAAGTCCTTTGTTCATAGCATCATAAATGCCTTTATCCTTTTCAGAAATCAGACTGGCCAATCTTCCTTTATATTTTTTCAGGATTTCAAGTGTTCCATCAGTGGAAGCACCATCAATTATCAGGTATTCAATATTGGGATAGGTTTGGTTCAATACCGACAGAACAGTACGTTCAATATCGCGGACATTGTTATAAACAATCGTAATTACTGTTAATTTAGGCTGGAACATGATTCTTTAGCAATGATTCATATAATTCGATATGCCGGCGTGCAACAATATGCTCCGAAAAATTTTCTTCAACGGTTCTGCGGGAGTTTGCACTTAATACCTGGCGGTTAGCCATATAAACCCAGGAAATTCCTCGGGCAAGATCTGCAGAAGAACGATACTCAGCCAGGTAACCATTTTGCTGATGCTGAACCATATCCGGGATTCCACCAGTCCTGAATGCCACTACCGGAGTGCCGCATGCCAGGCTCTCCATTACGGTGTTGGGGAGATTATCTTCAAGCGAGGGAGCCAGAAAAACATCAGCTGCGCTATAACACAAAGCCAGTTTTTCATCAACAGAGATAGTCCCAAGAAAAGTAGTTTTGATTGGAAAATCAGGTACGTTCTTTTCATCCCTGTTACCAAAAATGATTAATTCCAACTGATCAGGATCAAGATCATAATTCGCGGAAAACAATTCTATCGCGTCCACAAGATAACTTGTCCCTTTATGCATATCCATACGGGATGGCATAAAACCGCTCATCATAATGAACTTGTCTGGTGCCAGACCGAGGACTTGTCTGGCCATAACTCTATCACTTGGCTTAAAAACATCTGTGTCCAGAGTATTCGGAATATTTACAACTTTAACTGATCTGAACAAACTACTCATCCGAACCGAATCAGCCATCCACCTTCCTGGAGCTACAGCCGTAAAATTCAGGCCTGAATAGGCATTTTTCTTTTGAAACCATATCTTGTGAGACTTGTCATCCTTACCAGAATTTTTCAGCACCGGGCAATTGCCGCATTCCTTTAGAAAATGATCACATTCATAGCGCACATGGCATCCGCCGGTAAAAGCATTGCTGTCATGGAAAGTCCATACGATAGGTTTATTCAAAGCAGATAATTTTGCAAGATCTGCCGGTCGTAAGAAAGCATGATTGATCCAATGCAGGTGTATAATATCAGCAGATCGAAGCAAGTCAAGCTTTGAAACATCCCTACCCCAGAATGGAATTGAAAAAGGTATCGGCAGTGGTTTGGTAAAGAACTTAGAATAATAGCGCTCAAGTATAATTCCAAATGCAGTAAGCCATTTATTTAAAAAACCTTTGGATAGGTTGACAACCTCCGGGTTATCCCTGAAAAGAAAATTAACTGCCAGCACAGAGTCAAGCCCTTCAGCTTTCAAGGCTTTATTCAGGCGCGAACACGCGCGTCCAGCTCCGCCATTACCGGCATATGAATTCAAATGGATAATTCTCACTATCCCAAAAGTACAATTCATAACTCTAACAGAAAGATTTTCAGAAAAACAAATTGCTTTCCCCGCTATTTTCACCAGCATATCTAAAATTTTGTTTTCTTTGCTGTTGCATGGGAAATCAATTAACCGACAGGCAATTCTGGACTAACTACTGGGAATCCAAACCCGATCTGGCTGTACAGATCGATAAGAATTACCTTTTCCATAAGCAACTTGAAAAAATAGTTAAAACAAATAATGTTCAGACGGCAATTGAACTGGGTGGATTTCCGGGATATTATTCAATCTTCCTGCACAAATACCTCGGGGTAAAAACCACGCTATTCGATTATTTTATTCATCCTGATATATTAAAGAAGGTCCTGAACAAAAACGGTCTGGATGAAAGTGCGATTCCGGTGATTGAGAATGATGTCTTTCATTATCATCCGGAACAGAAATACGATCTGGTACTCTCCTGTGGATTAATTGAGCATTTTAAGGATACAAAAGATATCATTGAACGCCATCTGGAATTTTTAAAGCCCGGGGGCACCTTGTTCATTACTCTGCCTAATTTCAGAAGTGTGAATGGCTGGGTTCAAAAGACTTTCGACCGGGATAACTACCTGAAACATTATATCGAATGTATGGATACAGAATATCTGGCAGCGATACTGGAAAAGCTAGGCATGAAATCCATAAAATCCTCATACTTTGGAAGATACAGTGTTTGGCTCGAGAACAAGGATCAAAAATCTGGTGTGACCAAGGCATTTATAAAAAGTATATGGTTCATTGGGAAGGTAGTTACCAAGGTTTTGCCTTTTGAATCAAAATTCTTATCACCTTACATCGTTCTGGAGGCAAAGAAATGAATTGGAGAAATTTAATTTACACTTTTTCATTTGTTGTTTTTGCTAAATAACGTGAGTTCGAT
>CAYHFJ010000134.1:0-9352 GCA_964355885.1 uncultured Flavobacteriales bacterium | reverse complement strand
AGGAAAAGCCAGCAATAATCTTACACTTGCTGCCAATGGTCCTTTCCAGCCGGGTGTTGGTGATGGTCGTTTATGCGTGGCAAACGGACTTGGAACTTTTGAAGGTTTCTCCAGTTCGAATTCAAGAGATCAGTTCGGTGCAAATTTAACAGCGGGAGAATCTTTTGATGATAACGATAATTCCGGAATTCTGCGATATGTTTCCATTCGTCATGCAGGAGCAATCCTTCAGGTAGGTGGTGAATTGAATGCACTTTCATTGGGATCTGTCGGACGTGGAACAACAATAGAGCATATTGAAGTTGTTTCCTGCGCCGATGATGGTATTGAATTTTGGGGAGGAACAGTTAACGTGAAATATTTCAGCTCCATGTTTGGAAATGATGATATGTTTGACTGGGATGATGGCTATACCGGAAAAGCGCAGTTTATTTTCGGTATCACCTCATCCACTTATGACACTTTGATAACAAGTCCCGATACTGATAATGGATTTGAAATGGATGCAGATGATCAGAAATCTAATCTTACACCGCGTTCTCATCCGATTATTTATAATGTAACCATGATAGGAAATGGAAAAAAGAAGCTGACCAGTGATAATGGAGGCCTGGCCGCAATTCATGCAAAAGAATTAACTGAAGGAGAAATTTACAATTCAGTTTTCGCCAATTTCCGCTATGGTCTGAACATGATAAAAAGTCTTGGTACCAGAACCGGAACAAGTGAAGCTTACCACAACTGGGCCAATACCGGAGGAAATGGAAGCAATAGTTTAAAAATTAAATGCAATACGTTTGTCAACACAGTAGCACCAATTGCAATTGATAAAAACTTTACAGGCGCGCTTCTCTCTACAGACACAGCACAGTTTTATACAACTGACAAAAACATCAGTTCAAGCACTATTCCTGGATTCACTTATGTATGGAATATGAACGGAAACACGAATGCAGTAACAACACAGTTAGACGCTATTCCCAATCCGGCATTATCAACGACCGGTTGTCCAACCGCACCTGTAGATGGATTCTTCAGTGCAGCACCTTATCGTGGTGCTTTTGCCAGCAGTGGAAAAAACTGGTTGTCAGACTGGGCTTATGCACAGGTATTAAGTGTAACGGCCGGTCTTCAGCCATGTCCGACGGATATCAATGCAGATGGAGTAACCAATAACGTTGACTTCCTGCAATTACTGGGCAAATTCAATCAGGCTTGTCAGTAATATTTACAGACAATTCAATTACAACTTAAAACACTAAGACTTATATGAAAAAATATATATTAGGACTGGGGCTGATTATAGCCAGTCAGTTCTCCAGCGCTCAAAATGGGTTGGAAAGCATAGTAGTAGAAAAATACTATGTTTCCAATGCCGCTGATTCTGCAGGAGCAATTGGAAACGGCAGCAATCTTCCGGTAGGTTCTGTGACATACAGAATCTATGCAGACATGTTGCCGGGCTACAAATTTCAGGCAGCCTATGGAGTACCGGGTCATCCATTGATCCTGACTACATCTGCTTCTTTTTATACCAATACGGATCGAGGAAATACAACACCTTCGTTTTCCAAAGCGAATGCTGCAGGCAATACAGTCATGCTTGATTCATGGTTATCTGTAGGCGCGGCCTGCAATGGTAACTTTGGAATTTTGAAAAGTGAAGATGGCGCGGCAGGAGGAACTAATGTGGTCAATTCGGGTGGAATCCTTGCTAACAATGATGCCAGTGCAGGTATTCCTTTAACCACTCAGGATGGATTCTATGCAGGAACTCCTGAAGCAGTAACATTTGTAGGAATCACTACAACAGAACTTGATTTTTTAAGCAGCTCAGGAACAGTAGGCAATATTCTATCAACCAGCAATGGTTCATGGGCTTCTCTCAATGGATCGGCAGGGCCAATTCCTGCAACCAACAGAGTTTTGATTGCACAGCTTACTACAAATGGCGTGTTCCAATATGAATTGAATATTCAGATCGGAACACCAAGCGGTGGAACTGAAAATTATGTTGCTCAAAACCCTGTTGGTGCAGAGATCTCAATCGCCAGTTTAAGAGGAACCTTCGGAGCGCTGAATACTTCTCCAACCGTAAGTATCACATCACCTGCTAATGGATCCAGTTTCATTACCGGTGCACTTGTTCCAATAACTTCATCCGCAGCTGATGGTGATGGAACGGTTGCGTCAGTAGAATTTTTTGTTGACGGTGTATCATTGAATGTTGACAATAGCACTCCTTATACGGCAAGTTATACCAGCATAGCCGGCTCACATGCATTGACAGCAAAAGCTACTGATAACCTGGGCGCACAAACAACATCAGCGACGATCACAATAAATGTTGCAAATAATCCTCCTCCGACTGTGGGTATTAGTTCTCCTGCAACCGGATCCGTTTTTGTTACAGGCACAACAGTAGCTATTGCAGCTAACGCTTCAGATAATGGCTCCATTACTAATGTTGAATTTTTTGTAGACGGTGTTTCAATTAGTATTGATAATAGCTCTCCATATGAAGCAAGTTATGTCAGCGTTTCAGGCAATCACAACCTGACTGCAAGGGCAACAGATAATTTGGGTGCTCAGTCAACTTCCAGCGTAGTTGCAATCATTGTGTCTTCCAACCCTCCACCGGCAGTAAGCATCACATCGCCTTCCACCGGAAGCAGCTTCATTGTTGGCAGTTTAGTCGCTATTAATGCCAACGCAACTGATAACGGTTCCATTGCATCCGTTGAATTTTTCATTGATGGAATATCAATTGCAATTGTGAGCTCTTCACCATACACAGCAAACTACACAGGTGTATTAGGACTCCATTCACTAACAGCGGTTGCTACCGATAACCTGGGAGCGCAAACAACATCCCCTGCAGTCGAGGTTAATATCGTTACTTCAATTCTGCCTTATAAGGTATTGACCAGTTCCAGTACCTGTGTTAATAACATCATATGTATTCCTGTTGTAGCAGTCAGCTCAATCTCGAATGTAATCGGATTCGATGCTGTCATGTTATACGATAAAACCAGAGTGCACCCAACAGGTACTATATCGGTGAGTAATCAACTAATTAATTCTTCATACGTCAACGTTGCGAACAGCATTGATACTGCTAATGGATCAATCAGCATTTCCTTATTCTTCAACAGCTTTGCGCCACAAAATGCTCAATTTAGCGGAGCCGGCGATGTGTTTTGTGTTGAATTTTCAAAAACGAATTTATTCGCAACTGTTGATACGGCTTCCTTCAGTCTTCCCTTTATTCAGGAAAGCTATTTTACAGGAGCCGTCTCTCAAATCGCCGAACCAGGAAAATTTATTACCTACGCAGATAATGTCTTCAATGCGAGTTTAAGATTTTGGCTTGATAATAGCCCCTTACGCTATGATGGATCCAATCCTAGTCAATACCTGAGTACAAATATTTACGGAAATAACGCGTCATGTAATTTGCTTTCAACCAATTTGGTTCAACCTGATCTTGGTGGTAATTTTATTTACAATGTCGATAATGGAGCAAATATATCTATAGAAAGAGATATTATTGGTTCCTCAAGTATGCAAGCGGTAATAAATGGTTTTGACGCCTTCCTCACAAGGAAAGTTTTAATAAACGATCCTGGTTTTATTCCTACTGTTTATCAAACGATCGGGATGGACGTGAATCTGGATGGTACTATCAGTGCCGGCGATCTTTCGCAGATCAACCAGAGAGCCGTATTACTTATTCCGGAGTTCAGACAGGCATGGAATTACAATTCAGCAGGAGTTTCAAACGGACAGCCATCAAAGGATTGGTTATTCATAGATGAATTAACTGTTGGATCGGAACTTGCATACCGTATTTCGTCAACTTATCCCTTTGATGATGGTATTGGCTATTCCAAATCGTTAGTGCCAGTGATTCCCTTCTGCCTTCCGGTTCCAATTTTTGCCAATGGGAATTGTCCTGTGATCAATTCAGAAGTTTATAAAGGGATTCTTATCGGTGATGTGAATGGAAATTTTTCATCGGTAGGTTCCGGTGGACTGTATCGTGAAGCTTCAGAGGATAAAATCGTCTTCGATCTTTCAAAGACAATTTTTACAAATGGATATGCAGAAGTTCCTGTTTCAATCGTTTCTGAAGGAGATATTAATTCTCTGGATTTTGCAATCCAATTAAATTCAGATAAGCTGACGAATGCTTCAGTGAAAAATCATACAAACTACATTGAGACACTTTCAAATTTAGTTGAGGTTGATAACACTTTACGTCTTAGTTCATACAGTCTTCAAAATTATGAGTCTGATAAAAACCTGATCTCAGTCCGTTTCGCTTTAAGCGATGGTATCATACAGGAGTCCGACTTTAATGAAGTTGAAGGTTATTTGAATGGTGATAAAGTTAAAGTGGAACTTAGAAATGGTCGAATTCCCTCTTCTGTATCTGAAAATTTAGTCAGCATTTATCCAAATCCTGCCAATGAAGTGTTGAATGTGCTTACATCACAGGATGCTACTATTCAGTTGTTGGATCTGGAAGGACGACTAATTGTTTTCCAGACAAATGTTAACGCTAATGAAAAACATGAGATCAGTACTCAGAATTTCGCTGCCGGAATATATTTGATGAAAATATTCAATGATGATTTTGTAACAATGAAAAAGGTAGTGCTTAGTAAATAGTTTGATTTAGTTTAGTATATGCCCCGGTGAAAGCCGGGGCATATTCTTTACGTCCTTATTACAAAAAAAATTAACTCATCTTATGCAATAGATTTTTTTCTAATGCAAAGTTTGGGATTAATATCCCTGATAGAATACCGGTAATGTAAAATTCACAGTAAATTAATTTACCTTTTACATTTCCTAAAACAATTTACCGCTAATTTGTACCTTGAAAAATGTATTCTATGAATCTCAGACTTTTATACTTACTATTTCTGTTCTTCCTGAACTCTTTCCTTGCTAAGAGCAATCAGGTTAATTTAACTAAGGATTCAGACGTCGATTTCTTTGGCAGTTCACCTATGATTGATCAGTATGATACTGTGACGTTTAATATTGGTTTGGGAAATATAATTGGAAATTCTGTAGAGTTTCCGGTTTCGATTCATTCGGATGAAACCGTCAATGCACTTGATCTATCATTTAAATTTAATCACTTGAATTTAACTTTTGATTCCATCATTTCACTGAAGCCATACCTGCAGATCTTTTCATATTATAATGCAAGTGACTCATTGTTAAGTTTGACTTCAAGCAGTTTGCAAGCCATCGAAAATGACAGTAACCTTTTGACGATAAGATTTTCATTGGCTTCTGGAACCTTGTGCAGTACTGATCTGAATGCTATTACCGCTTATTTAAATGGCGACCCTTGCAGTTATAATGTTACAAATTGCATCACCAATTCAGTAAATGACATGAATGTTGAAGCTTCAACTGTTAATTTATACCCGAATCCCGCAAGAAATATATTAAATGTTTTTTCAAGTCAGAAAGGGAGTATTGAAATCTTAGATGTAACAGGCAAGACTATCATCAAATACGATGATGTAGAGAAGAGCCAAGTCAAAACAATTAATATGGAATATTTTCCTAATGGAATTTACCTGTTAAGATTGTACAATGAAAATTTCAACACAATTAAAAAAGTTTTGATTAACAAAGAATAAAAATTGTAGTCTTAAAAAGCGTCAGCTTTGAAGAAGTATACAGATAAAATGTACCACCGGCAAGTATTTTTCCGTCAGGTTGAATAATTCCTGCATGCATACCAGAAGTGATGCCTTTTCCCGGATCAAAGGAGGGATCAATTGAACCGTCAGCATTCACCCTGACAATCCCGTTTCTAGTCTCAGTATTTTATCTGAAAAAAAATCCTCCTAAAATAATTTTTCCGTTAACTTGTTCTAAAATAACATGCACCTTATCATTTGGTTCGTCACCAAGTCCGAAACCTGCATCCGCTATATTAAATCCTGTATCGACCGAACCTGATTGAGCCTGAGTTCTAGAGATAAAACATAACAGCACGATGCCAAAAGCAAAAAGAAACTTTCCTTCTCAATCGAAGAGGTTGAGAGATAAAACATAACAGCACGATGCCTAAAGCAAAAAGAGATCTTTGTATCATTTTGATATTACTTTAGCAAATGAATTTCCTAAAAACAAGAACTACTAATTCGACTCATGGTTAAACAAAATTATCGAATACGTCCCTTGCAATCCATCTATCAAATATAAGAATTCTTCGTTGTGCAAATACTGTAGTCATGGATCAAAGATAAATTGCATAATTCCACGACCTTCTATTTTGTGTTCGGGTTGAATCTGGCAAACTCCACTATGGAATGTTGTGCGAAAGCCCGCACTCAGGGTCATTCCGTCCTCACAGCAACCCTCTTTCCGAGTGGAATTTGTGCGATATCCAACTAAATGCGTTTAATATAGTTGAATAACAATTTACCCAAATGAGCCGAATAAATTACTATTCGGCTCATTTATTGATTATTTTTGAGCCGAATAACATTCAAATCGACTCATGGTATATAATTGGCAACAAAAAGACTGGCCTGATTTCAAGTATGATCTCAGGGATGTAGAAGATGCTCTCTTTGCTTTTGCAGGAGAAACCGGGCATTTAAGTGGCATTCTCAAAGGAATGCCGGAAAATATCCAGACCGAAACAATAATCGATATAATGGTTTCAGAAGCGATTAAAACTTCAGAGATTGAAGGAGAGTATTTGAGCAGGCCCGATGTAATTTCCTCGATCCGTAATAATCTTGGATTAAATAAGAATGAGGAAAAGATAAAAGATAAAATGGCCAAAGGGGTAGGAGAATTGATGGTCGCAATTCGTAATGGTTTTTCTTCTCCTCTTACTGAAAATGATCTGCTATCATGGCACAAGATGCTCATGAACCATAGTTCAAGAATTAAAGTTGGAACATGGCGAACCCATGAAGAACCCATGCAGGTTGTATCAGGGGCTATGGGTAAAGAGAAAATTCATTTTGAAGCGCCTCCTTCTTCACTTGTTCCTGTGGAAATGAAAAAGTTTATAAAATGGTTTAATGATACCGCCCCTAAGGGAAAAAAAGAGATTAAAAAAGCACCCATCAGGTCTGCAATAGCGCATCTATACTTTGAGTCGATCCACCCATTTGAAGATGGAAATGGAAGAATAGGCAGGGCCATTGCTGAAAAGGCGTTATCCCAAACAATCGGCAGGCCTGTATTACTTAGCTTGTCCCAGGCGATTGAGGCAAACAAGAAACTGTACTATGCAGCTCTGGAAAAAGCGCAGCGGAATAATGAGATCACTGACTGGATAAAATATTTTGTGAATATGGTGCTTGAAGCGCAAAGGCAGGCTAAAGTCTCAATAGAATATTCACTCAATGTCACTAAGTTCTTCGACAAATTTAAAAATCATCTAAACGAGAGACAAATAAAGGTGATCAAAAGAATGCTTCATGCCGAGCCGAAAGGTTTTGAAGGCGGCATGACGGCAAAAAAATATATATCAATCACAAAAGCATCAAAAGCAACAGCCACAAGAGACCTTCAGGAATTAGTAGAGTTAAAAATCCTCATCTTTCAAGGTGGAGGACGAGGTACTCATTACAGACTCAACTTGAAAATATAATTGTTGCTGTACACATACCAAGAAACATCAATGGAAGTCTGAGTGTGAGAAACAGAGTGAGTGAACAGAAAAAGAAACAGTATACTGTACACATCAGTTGATGTTCTCAGTCATGCCGAATCTATCGATTCACCACAATTTTTCTGGTATTTATACCCTTGTTGGTTTTAACCTGCATCAAATACACACCTGCTTCATCAATTTGAAAGTTTGTTGTTGTTGTTGTTGCCTGTGTTTTCAAGACTTCTTTTCCGAAGATGTTTGAAATGATTATTTCAGCATTTTCAATTTCTTGCTCAAGGGTAAATTCTCCGCTGCTTGGATTAGGATAAACAGAAACAAAGGCAGTTTCGTCAATCTGATCGCTAATGCCTGAAGCTATTCCATTGTTCTTTCCTTGCAAGTAAAGCGACATCGGAAAGTTTCCTTCTCCATTCGCAAATACCGCTGCCGGAACGCGGATAAAAAAAGTATGATTTCCGGCACTCAAAGAACCAATATTCATGGTTCGGATATCGATGACATCACCGGGACACCAATTACTAAATGACTGCCATTGAGCATCGGTCCTCGGAGTGGGCCCATAAATTCCATTCCCCTGAGTATTGTATTGACGAAAGGGCTCACATGTAGTGCGACCGGGAGTATATGAAAGTTGTAAGAAATTATTTAAATAAACGTAGTGAGCCCTTCTATTGTATTCTTCTCCTCCGGTATTCGCACCATGGTTAGATGTGATAAGATATAAACTCACATCAGTCAGATCTTCCGGAACATTGAATACAAGTGTCTTTTGTGTGATCCCCAAAACATCCGTTGCGCCAACTTGATAATTATTGAACCTCTGATTAAAAAACAAAGGCATCAACACATTGTTGTTTTGCGGTGCCGCAGATGTATTGGTTTCAAATCTCAACCTTCCTCGAAACACATCATTACGGCCTGAGCAACCGGTAACTTGCGTTTGAGCTGCATAGGGAACACCAAAAACCTGTAGTTCGATCCAGATATCGTAGCTGTTGGAGATAATAGTATCCTTCAATAACATGGCAACATTATCAATATTGAAGGTGTAAGGGACAGAATCAGGTTGAATGTTTTTATTCATGAATGGAGTGATGAATCGTCCGAGTTCGATTCTCTGTACGCTATCGGGATGATAAGTGCTTGAGCCGGCCGGAACCAAAGCCATATTCACACTTCCGATTCTATCATAATTATCGCAAAGCGCATAGATCATTACATCCATTTGAAGAGTGGTGCCAATGGATGCCAGCTCAGAATTGCTTAGTTTTCTGGCAAAAAGGTCATTGCGATGCTGTATGACTCCGGCAGGTGGCGGCGGGGTAGTAACGATTGCCGCATAGCCATCATAAAAAATGATGCTGTCCATGACCGTAATACTCGTTTGCGCCGAGGATTGGAAGATCAGATTCGTACAAGCCAGAAGTATTAATATTTGTTTCATTAGAGTAAGCATTAGGATTATAAAATTAGCTTTTTATTTGACACCGCGTAAAGGGAGGATTTTGTTTTGAACATGGACACTGGTTGGGATAACGAGTGTGAGTGTGAGAAACAGTTTGAGTGAAAATAAAGCCTGAGTCTCAATGTGAGTGTTTGAGTTTCGGTTTGAGTGATAAAGTGCGCGGGTTTGAGAAAAAAGAACGGAGTTTGAGTATCACACCCAAACTCCGCACTCAAACT
>CAYHFJ010000133.1:0-9391 GCA_964355885.1 uncultured Flavobacteriales bacterium | reverse complement strand
ATTCCGGCCAATTTAGTTGCAGTTAAGCACGCTAATGGGCGTGATTGGTGGATCGTCTCTCACCAAAATCATAGTAACTTATTTCATACAATTTTGGTGTCGCCCTTAGGCATTCAAGGACCTTTTGATCAACGCATAGGTAAAATCATGAATTGGTGGGGTACTGCGAAGTTTTCGCCGGACGGAACAAAATATGCAAGTTACGACAACACAAACGGTTTACAATTAATTGAGTTCGACAGGTGTTCAGGGTCGTTTTACAGTGACCGGTACTATGCATTTCAAAATGACACTTTTGCTGCTACAGGTGTTTCATTCTCTCCTGATTCTAAATTGTTATATGTTTCAAGAAATCCAGTTCTGGTTCAAGTCAATACTGATTCAATATCTCTTGAAGATGGAATGGATACGGTTGCGGTATGGGATGGCTTTTTCTCCAATCAGATACGCACAGGATTCGGTTGTTCGGAACTTGGGATTAATAACAAAATTTATATCACCCCTTTAGGAGGGACTTCGGTTTTTCATGTTGTTGAAATGCCTGATATTCCGGGGTCGGGTTGCACAGTTACTCAACATGCTATTTTGACTCCAGGTGCTGTATATACGCCGCCGAGTTTTCCGAATTTTTCTTTAGGTTCTATAGTTGGTTCTGTTTGTGACAGTATTATAAACAGCGTTGTAGAGATTGATCAGCATTTATTTGTTTTATACCCAAACCCCACATCAGGAAAGTTAGTTGCCCATTTAACAGCTGCATTTTTTCAAGATGCGACTATCAATATTTTTAATTCCGTAGGTCAGTTAATATGTTCTGATCTTATTCATATTGGTATGTCAGAGTTCATTATTGATATGGAAAGATATGATAATGGTATTTACTCTATCCAATTAATTGTTGATGATCATGTAGGTTCTCTCCGAGTGATTAAATTATGATTGTAATTTCATTCTGTTTTTTAGATTTAATGAATAGTATTTTATGAACTATAAGATCTCAGCCCCACATCCAACGAACCATTTCATTCAAATTGAGATGGAGCTTGAAACCAGGGATGAAAGTCAATTCGTACTCAGGCTTGCTTCCTGGCGTCCCGGTCGATATGAAATTGGAAACTTTGCAAAGAATATCAGGAGTTTTGATGTGACCGATGATAAAGGCATTCCACTTGCATTCAGAAAAGTGACGAAAGATTCATGGGAAGTAAAATTGAATGGTTCTAAATCAGTATTTGTTCGTTATAGTTACTATGCCGCGCAACTGGATGCGGGTGCCTGTTGGCTGGATGATGAACAAATCTATATAAACCCGATTCATTGTCTTCTGTTTCTGGAAGACAGGATGCATGAATCCTGTGAATTGGAACTTTTGGTTCCTTCCAATTATAAAGTTGCAACCTCATTAAGCCGGAAGAACGGTTTTGTTTTTGTCGCCGATGATTTTCACGAACTCGTTGATTCACCTCTGATCGCCTCAGCGGATTTAATATCGGAATGTTATACTTCTCACGGTATTGTTTTTCACGTTTGGTTTCAAGGGAGCTTCCTTCCGGACTGGAATAAAATTATCAGAGACTTTCAGTTATTTACAGACGAACAAATAAAAACAATGGGATCATTTCCTGTTAATGAGTATCATTTTTTAATACAAGTTTCACCTGCTCAGTTGTATCATGGAGTAGAACATCTACGTTCTACTGTGTTGGCACTTGGTCCCGGACACCAATTGATGCAAGCTCCCTTATATACAGATTTTGTGGGTGTTGCTTCCCATGAACTTTTTCATTCATGGAATGTCAAAGCAATTCGCCCGGCTGACATGTTTCCATATAATTATACAAGGGAAAATTACTCCAGATTGGGTTTTGTATATGAAGGAGTCACAACATATTATGGTGATTATTTCCTCGCGCGATGTGGAGTATATTCTGTTGAGCAGTTCTTTATTGAAATAGGCACCCGCTTACAAAAACACTTCGACAACTACGGTCGCTTTAATCTTTCTGTCGCCGACTCATCGTTTGACACCTGGCTCGACGGATATGGCCCCGGTGTTCCTCATCGTAAAACTTCTATCTATGATGAAGGTTGCCTTACCGCTATGATGACTGATTTGCTCATCAGAGCTAAATCAAATAACAGAAATAGCCTTGATGATGTCATGATGACTTTGTATACTGATTTTGCAAAAGCAAATATTGGCTATACGGAACATGATTACATGGAAATCGTAAATAAGCTCGCAGGCGAACCTCTTGTTGAGTTTTTTATGGATTATGTCTATGGAGTAGAAGATGACGAGAAATTTCTGAGTGACTGCCTTAATTTTGTGGGTTGTGAATTACTCCGTTCTTCAAATCCGAAAATAAAGGAAAGGGATTATGGCTTCCGTACGAAGGTGTCCGGCGAGCTTACTAAAGTTCAAAGTATCGCGATTCATTCACCTTCTGACATAGCTGGATTGGGTATAGACGATGAAATCATTGCTGTCAATGATTGTGGGGTAAATAATAATGTTGATGATCTGATCTCTCAGTTTTCAGGAAAGAAAATAATTCTTACTGTGTTAAATCCAATGAAAAAACTTCGCGATATCGTACTAAACAGAAATAACAAGGAGTATTATCCTGTGTATAAAATGGCGAAAAAAAAGAATGCCTCACCGGATGAACAACGTGCATTCAAAGCATGGTTGAAGCAGGATTTTTATCCCTGAAAACACTCATCTTCTTAGCCGGCTGCTATAACTGAGATCTCTACATTCACATCTTTCGGTAAACGACTAACCTGCACTGTTTCTCTGGCAGGCGGTTCCTGACGAAAATATTCGCCATAAATTTCATTCACTTTAGCGAAATCATTCATGTCTTTCAGAAAAATACTCGTTTTTACAATGGATGTGTAGTCTAATCCGGCCTCTTTTAATATTGCTCCGATATTTTTCATCACTTGCCTGGTTTCCGCGCTTATATCCGTGCCAACTAATTCCCCTGATTTTGGGTCAAGTGCTATCTGTCCTGAAACAAAAAGTAAGTTACCTGTTTTTACTGCTTGCGAATAGGGCCCGATAGGTGCAGGAGCATCGGCTGTGCGTATAATAGTTTTCATATATCTTTGGTTGAAATTCTGTGCAAAGCAACAAACAATTAATTGAATCAACAATCACCAATCAATGCAAGGTATAGATTGGCGCCATTTTTCACATGAAAATTCTTCTCATCGATAATTACGATTCATTTACTTATAACTTGTATCATATACTTGAACAGTATGATGATGCACAGGTAGAAGTGAAAAGGAATGATGAACTACCGCTTGATCGCTTGAAGGATTATGATGCTATAGTATTATCTCCCGGCCCCGGACTACCGTCAGAATCAGCCCGGTTAATGGAAGTCACCCGGCTTTGTGTGAGGACAAATAAGGTCTTAGGTGTTTGTCTCGGACATCAGGCTATTGCTGAGGTGTTCGGAGCTGAATTGAAGAATCTTGAAAAAGTGTATCACGGTGTAAGCTTGAAAACCAAGGTCATCCGAAGAGATGATGTAATTTTTAAAAACATTCCGGATGCATTCATGACTGGACGGTATCATTCCTGGGTAATCAATCCTGTTTCCTTACCGGCAGAAATCGCGGTGACTGCACTGGATGATGAGCAGAACATTATGGGAATCAAGCATGTTCATCTTCCTGTCTGGGGTATTCAGTTTCATCCTGAGTCGATTCTTACCGAATATGGTAAGGTTCTGGTATTTAATTGGTTATCTGCTTAATAAAAATGAACATTTTAGCATCCTGAGCGTATCTTTCTCATTAATATAAAATCAACTATGCTGGTAATAAAATTTGGTGGTTCTTCTGTTTCAACAGCGAAAAGAGTGAAAGCTGTAGCTGAAATTGTCGGCTCGATTACTAAAAAAGATAAAAAATGCGGAGTCGTTTTTTCCGCATTCGGTGGAGTAACAGATGACTTGATTATCATGTCTAAACTTGCCGCTGCCAGAGATGAGAATTATCTAGAAAAGTTTCATAAGATTCGTGAAAGACATGTTCAGGCAATACAGGAACTTGGTTTGAAAAAAGATAAGAAACTTCACGATTTTATTGAAGAGGTTTTCGCGGAATTAAATAATATCCTACATGGCGTTTTTCTTGTCCGTGAACTTTCTACACGCACTCTTGACTTCATAAGCGGGCATGGAGAAATTTTATCTGCTAAAATAATTACTCATTATTTTAATCTGAAAAAAATTAAATCATCCTTTCTTGACGCAAGAACTGTCATTGAAACAGATGAAAGTTTTGGAAATGCACGAGTGAATTTTACTGCCACCAACAAAGCGATACGCGAACATTTCAGGAAATCTTCTTCCGTTGAAGTTATCACCGGATTCATTGCTTCTACCGCGAAGAGGGACATGATAACTCTTGGTAGAGGTGGCTCAGATTATACCGCTGCCATCTTTGGCGCCGCACTCGATGCCCGCGAAATTCAGATTTGGACCGATGTGGACGGAGTAATGACCGCTGATCCGAGAAAAGTGAAGAAAGCCTTCTCTGTTCCAACAATGACTTATGAAGAGGCCATGGAGATGTCTCACTTTGGCGCGAAGGTGATACACCCACCTACGATACAGCCTGCACTTGACAAAGGCATTACACTTAGAATTAAAAATACCTTCCATCCAGAAGCACCGGGAACTCTGATCTCAATGCACTCTGACGGAAGTGATTTTCTGATAAAGGGAATATCTTCTATTGATGAGATCTCTCTACTTACCTTACAGGGAACAGGAATGGTGGGGGTTGCCGGAATTTCAGCCAGATTGTTTAGTGCATTGGCGCAATCAAAAGTAAATGTGATCCTCATTACACAAGGATCTTCGGAACATACCATCAGTTTTGCCGTGAAGCCATCAGACGGAATCATTGCTAAAACAGCGATCGAGGAGGCCTTCGCGCTCGAGATTCGTGCCAAACAAATTGAAAAAGTCAGGGTAGAGGAGAAGCTGAGCATTATCGCTGTCATAGGGGAGAATATGCGTAATACGCCTGGTGTCAGCGGCAGACTTTTTCAATCATTCGGAAAAAATGGTATCAGTGCTGTTGCAACTGCTCAGGGTTCTTCGGAACTAAATATCTCCGTCGTTATACACCACGGGGATCTCAATAAAGCATTAAACTCTCTTCATCAGGCATTCTTCCTAAGTGATGTTAAGACTTTGTCCGTGTTCCTGGTGGGAACAGGATTGATTGGTAAAACCTTACTCAAACAGATTGAAAGTCATCGTGCTTTTTTGCGCTCTTCACGATCTTTAGAGATTGTTGTCGTTGGTATGGCTAATAGTAAGAAAATGATGTTCAATGCGGATGGATTACCTTTATCTTCTGTGGTTGATCATTTGGAAAAATCATCTGATAAAATGGACATGCCGGCGTACATTGAGATGATGAACGCTATGAATTTACCACAAAGTGTATTCGTCGATTGTACTTCGAATGAAGAAATTGTAAAACATTATGCGACTATTCTGGATCATAGTATCTCTATCGTAACGCCTAATAAAATTGCGAATAGTGGAAAGATGTCGGCCTATAGAAATTTGCGAAGTATAGCGAAACGAAGAAATGTTCGATTGTTATATGAAACGAATGTTGGTGCCGGCCTTCCTGTTATTAACACACTGACAGACCTCCTCACCAGTGGAGACAGAATAATTCGAATCGAAGCAGTATTATCTGGGACACTCTCTTTTATTTTTAATAATTTCAAAAAGGGTGTAAGCTTTAGTGATATCGTTCTTGAAGCACAAAGGAAAGGATATACAGAACCAGATCCGCGTGTTGATCTTAGCGGGATGGATGTTGCCAGAAAATTGCTGATTCTTGCCAGAGAAACGGGACTGGAAATGGAGTTGAAGGACATCAGTATCCAGCAAATCTTGCCGCCTGACTGTATAAAAGCGAAGACAATAGATTTGTTTTTCACCCAGCTCAAAAAGAATAATCATGTCTTTGACGCCATGAGAAAGGATGCGGAGAAGCAAAACAAGGTGTTACGCTTTATAGCAGCGCTTGAAAAGGGAAAGGCGAGCATACGACTGCAACAGGTTGATTCAAAGCATCCATTTTATAACCTTGATGGCAGTGATAATATAGTTTCGTTTACGACTGAACGTTATAATGAAAGGCCTCTTGTTGTGAAAGGTCCCGGTGCAGGGGCAGAGGTAACTGCTGCCGGAGTTTTTGCCGAGATAATTAGTTTAGGCCAATACTTTGAGTAAGGCGGGAATGTATTTTTCGATATTTGAAGGATGAATTAAATTAAATCCGGCACTAAAGAGTATGAAAAACAAAGGAAAGAAGATTAAAGTATTCGCACCTGCTACAGTCGCTAATCTTGCATGTGGTTTTGATGTGATGGGACTGGCCATTAACGAACCTGGTGATGAAGTCAGTATTGAGCTAAACGATTCCGGTGAGTTGCGCATCATAAAGATTACAGGAGATGAAGGAAAGCTAACTCTTGATTCAAAGAAGAACACCGTTACTGTTTCAATCTTGAATATGATGAAACAAATGGGAAAGAAATTAGGGGCGGATATCAGTCTTCGAAAAAAAATGCCCTTGGGAAGCGGTCTCGGCTCCAGCGCTGCCAGTTCTGTCGCGGGAGTTTTTGCGATGAATGAATTGTTGGGTCGTCCTTTCTCAAGAACTGAGTTAATTCCATTTGCCATGGAAGGCGAACGGATCGCCTGTGGTTCCGCTCATGCCGATAATGTGGCTCCTTGTATGCTCGGTGGGATTGTCCTTATCAGGTCGTATGATCCCCTGGAAATAATTTCTCTTCCCGTTCCTAAAGATCTTTATCTTGCAGTGGTACATCCGCACATTGAAGTGATGACACGGGATGCGCGCGCGGTTCTTCCTAAAAAGATTGATCTGAAAACGGGTATTAAGCAGTGGGCAAATACTGCCGCTTTGGTAGCGGGATTATATTCTTCTGATTATAAGTTGATCGGCCGTTCTGTTGTTGATCACGTGGCAGAACCTGCCCGTGCCGCTCTCCTCCCTCATTTTTTGGAGTTGAAAGAAGTTGTCATGGGTTCAGGAGCTCTTGCATGCAGCATCAGTGGTTCCGGTCCTTCTGTATTTGCTCTTTGTAAAAGTGAAAAGAACGCGGTACTGGTTTCCTCCGCCATGAAGAAATTCTATAAAAAGTATAAAATTGGTTCAGAGACCTTCGTTTCAAAAGTGAATACAAAAGGGGTGAGAGTTATCACATGATTTATTGATTTTCCATGAAATTCTATTCAACAAACAATACAGGTACAAGATATAGTCTGGAAGAAGCGATACTAAAAAGTTTACCCGATGATAACGGGCTTTTTATGCCGGAATATTTTCCTGTTTTTGATTCTGAGTTTTTCAGGAACATTGGCACGTTATCTTTTCAGGATATCGCTTCCGCGATCAGCAGGAAGTTTTTAGCCGGAGATGTACCTGATGATATTCTTGATTCCATCGCGCGCGAATCGGTAAATTTTCCTGTGCCTGTTATTTCCCTTGAAGAGAAAACATCAGTGCTGGAACTCTTTCATGGCCCGACACTCGCGTTTAAAGATGTTGGCGCAAGATTTATGGCCAGAATAATGGCATGGTTGAACAGAGATAAGAAAGACAAATTAACCATACTCGTAGCAACTTCAGGAGATACGGGAAGCGCGGTTGCCAATGGGTTTTTTAATGTCGAAGGAATCGAAGTAATTATTCTGTATCCTTCTGGAAAAGTAAGTGCTTTACAGGAAAAACAACTCACCACATTAGGTGGAAATATTACAGCACTCGAGATTCAAGGTTCATTTGATGATTGTCAGCGTTTGGTAAAAACAGCTTTCCTTGATAATTCTTTACGCTTAAAATACCGTCTTAGTTCAGCCAACAGTATTAACATTGCTCGTTTACTTCCGCAGAGTTTTTACTATGTCGAAGCCTTCAAGCAAATGAATTGCAGACCCGGAATTGTATTTTCTGTGCCGAGTGGAAATTTTGGTAACCTCACTGCCGGTTTATTTGCTACCCGGATGGGCTTACCTGTTCATTATTTTGTTGCAGCGAATAATCAGAATGATAGTGTGACCCGATACCTTGATAAGGGAAAATTTGAGGTAAGAGAAACCATTGCCACCATTTCCAATGCAATGGATGTTGGGAACCCGTCCAATTTCGTACGCTTGCTTGATCTCTTTCAGAATTCAAGGGCGGAGATGTCAAAAGCAATCAAAGCATATTCCTTCAATGATGATCAGACCCGTGATGCCATGAGAAGGATTTACGCGGAGAAGAAGTATATTATGGATCCGCATGGTGCTGTGGCTTTTCTGGGCTGGAAAAAATATCGAGATTTGAAACAGAATGATTTACACGGTGTCGTACTCGAAACTGCTCATCCTGCTAAATTTATTGATGTTGTTGAGGCTGTCTTGGATATTAAGTTGTCGCTGCCTGATGCCTTGTCCATGTTAAAGGAAAGAGAAAAAAAGGCAACTCTTTTAAATACGGAATATGCCAATTTTCACGAATTTTTAATGAATAGGTAGCCCAATGTTTTCTTTCTGTTATTAAATCTTTACTAATTTGTAAACTTATTTTAACTTGCCGGGATAAACTTTCCTGAAGTCTGACAAACTTTAAGTGAAATTGAAGGCAAATGTTCAGAATTACTCTTCTTTTCTATCTTCTGTTTACAATTACTATTCCTGTCCGGGCGATATCCATCAGTGGTAATATCACTGCGAACAGCTCCTTTAATGGAAAGGTAAATGTTATAGCTGATGTTTTTGTTTCTCCCGGTGTCACTCTTGCATTTCTGGAAGGAACCACTCTCATTCTCGAGGAAGGCGTGTCAATCATAGCACAAAACGGAGGGCATCTGATTTTCTCAGGTACTTCTGTGGCCGAAATAGAAATCAAACCGGCAATCAAAGGAATTTTTTGGGGTAAGATTGAATGCGAGGGCAGTGGATCTTCTCTTGAAATGCACTATGTAAACTCACAAGCAGGCCATGTCAACATAATTGCCGGAGCTTCCGCATTAATTGAAGATTCGTATTTAAGAGATTATTATAATGGCGATATCCCAATTATCAGAACGGAAGATGCTTCGGATTTTCAGATGCGGAGGAGTTTTGTAAGTAATTATTATGAGGTTAACATTATTCGCACATTGGCTATTATTGAAGATTGTGTTTTTCAATTTATGACAGCGGATGGTATTGACTTTGATAATTCACCCGCAGGAACAATCCTCAGACGATCAACACTCCGCTTTGGCAGAGGTTTGAATATTGATGCGGTAGACTTTGGCAAAGTTGATTTCATGGGAAATGGT
>CAYHFJ010000132.1:0-9428 GCA_964355885.1 uncultured Flavobacteriales bacterium | reverse complement strand
CGGAGAGGTATGAAAAAGTTTTGTTCATCGGAGATCGTTATTCATGTGACAGTACATAACGCACATGGTGAGTGACTGGTGATTCAACTGTTATTAAAAGTAACGCGGTGTTTTTATCTTCATGATATCATAACCAAAATCATAACCCAGCATGATCTCATGAGATCCTGATGAATAATCCTTTATATCGGTGATGGTAAAATCATAACTGTAGCCCAGGCGTAACTTTTTACTGAGCTGGAATTCTAAGATTCCGACAAAGCTATCTCCCGTTCGGTAGCTCCCTCCGATCCATACCAGGTTGGCAAGAAGGAAGTTCAGATTAAAATCTGCTTCCACAGGAGCCTTGTCTACATATTTTACCAGTACACTGGGTTTCATCACTACATCCTGACTCAGCTCGATGGCTGTTCCTACGGTAGCAAAATAATGCCGGACCTGATGAGGAATGACAGCACCGCCGCTCACATCAACACTCAGACTTTTAGAGGGATCATAACTGATGATTGTGGGAATGGATAATCCGGCATAGAATTTTCTTGTGTACAGATAAACACCCGCGCCCACATTGGGCAGGAATTTACTCACTCGGTCTCCGGCAAAGGCCGGATCGCCTTCGTCCCAATAGGTCAGGTCGCTGTTCTTATAGCTGTAGTATCCGCCTCCGGCACGCAAGCCTAGTGATAAGCGCATCTTAGGCCCTACCTTCAGATGATAGGCTGCATTCAAATAGGCATCCGTGCGGTCAGTTACTCCAATCTTATCATGACTGATCAGGGCACCCCAGCCAAATTGAGAAAGTCCCAGTGGACCATGAAGCGAGGCTACCTGGGTTTCAGGAGCACCTTTCAGGTCTACCCACTGCTTTCTATAGAGCAAAGTGGCCATCATATATTCATGACTCCCGGCATAGGCGGGATTCAGAAGCAAATGATTAAACATATACTGGCTGACCAACAGGTCCTGTTGAGCGTGAGACCAAAGACTGAGGCTCACGAAAATGAGGGTGAAGAGTTTCTTCATTGTTTGTTGTTGTATTTTTCTAAATCAATTTTCTTAGAGAATAATTACTAAAATTGAACTAATTACTTCTTAACGTATCTGCGCAAATCAACGAAGGTGTTTTTGCGCAAACCTGACTCTTTCACTTCAAGGATTACAAAGTAAGTTCCTTCAGGCAAAGCATCCCCGTCTGTATTCTGACCAATCCATTGACTATTTATATAATCCGCCTTCTTATATACTTCATTTCCCCATCGGTTAAAGACACGAAATAAATTTATTGGGTATCCTTCAAGGCCTTTAATGACATATCCATCATTGAAACCATCACCATTTGGAGAAAATGCATCTGGTAATTCCAGATCACACATCACATCATAATAAACGGAAACTGTATCTGTGCTGGCACAAGGTCCGTTGACGACAGACCAAAGGAAAACAGTATTTCCCGGAAGCAGGGAATCAACAGAAGTTGAAGGCAAAAATAAATTGCCGATACTTGCCTGTCCGGGCGACTGAACAGACCAGGCACCAAGGCCAAGAGTAGATCCTTGTGCTTCTAATTCAGCTGCAGGAATACAAACAACGGAATAGTCGCCCGCATCAGCAGTTACCGGTTGGTAGGCAGCTACAACAAGAAAATCCGACGTGACACATGCTGTGTTTGTAATTGTCCAGGTTAATGTATCAACACCATAATCAAGCAGAGTAACCTCCGCAGTATTAAGTGTTGGATTATCAAATATCGAAATACTGGTTGAAGTCCAGTTGCCGGTAAAGTTAGGAAATATCATTCCATTTAACTGGAAGCTTGCCAGATCACAAAATGCGGTATCATTTCCTGCATCGATAATGAAACTAGTATAATTGAACACTTTAATTATTGCAGATCCGGAGCAACCATTTTCTGTAACTGTCCAGGTTAACTCATTGAAACCGGATTGAATATTATTTGCAATAGTTTGCGGATCTGTATTATCAACAAACGTGACTCCGCTATTCGAAGTCCATACTCCTGTTTGTCCACTCAACAGTTGCCCTGAGAGTTGAATCGAAGTGCCTGAACATATAGCAGTATCTGATCCTGCTGTCACATTTATGGGAGGTGGTTGATTCAGGTTAACTGTATACTGAACAGTACAGATGTTATCAGAAATTGAGACAACATAAATTCCCGCATCAATATTTGTCAGATCCTGTGTAGTAGCACCTCCTGGATTCCAGAAGTAAGAATAGCTTCCGACGCCACCCGAAACAGAGATGTCGATGGAACCATCATTACTTCCATAGCATGAAGGTTGTATCAGTGTATTAACTGTAGTAATAATTGCAGGTGGTTCCGAAATAGTAACCTGAACGGAATCCATACAGCCATTATCATCAGTCAGCACCATTGTATAGGTTCCGGCAAGCAATCCTGTTGCCGTAAAATTAGTGCCACCATACGGAGACCATGAATAACTATATGGCTGCGTACCTCCTGTAATTAACTGTGCAGAGGCGATTCCCGAACTGTCGCCGGCGCAATTGGCATCAGATGAAAAGACTGTAATGCTAAATGGCTGAGGTTCGAAAATCTGAACTGTATCGAATGCAATACATCCGAGGGAATCTTCAATACGTACGATGTAAATTCCGGGTGAAAGATTTGTTACAGTATCCGTTGTATGTGCTTGAGGTGTATTCCATAAATAGGTGAGAGGTGGAGTTCCTCCCTGACTTTGTACCACTGCAATGCCGTTCGTATCACCATTACAGGAAACACTTTGAACTGCGAAGGCATTTGGAGGAGGAATGGAAGAATTAGACAATGTTACATTCTGTGACGATGAACATCCATTGGCATCGGTAACAGTAACCATATAAATTCCTGCCGGAAGATTATTTACAGTTGTATTTGTATCAGCCAATACTGCCCATAAATAGTGGTATCCAAATCCAAAAGGAGTCCCACCTGAAGCTGAAATTGAAACACTTCCATCAGATAAATTACACGTAGCGGGCACCGAAGAACCATTGAGGATAAAGGCAGGCGGTTGTGTAATCGTTACAGAATCAAGTCCTGTACATCCAACACTATCTGTCACAGTCACGACATAAGTTCCGGCCGGAACATTATTAATCGCCGGTCCGGTTTGTACTGGAATTGTGTTCCATGAATAAGTATATCCCGGCAATCCTCCTCCGGCAGTAACTGATGCAAATCCGGTATTGTCTCCAAAACAATTTAACATCGCGCTGATTGTGTCAACGGTTACGATTATCGCGGTGGCGGAAGGACTGATTGAAACAGAATCTGTCACCGTACATCCATGGCTATCGGTTACTACAACGTGATACACTCCTGCAGTCAGATTAGATGCAGTATCATTAATGGTAATAGGTGCAGTATCCCAGGAGTATGAATATGCAGGTGTACCTCCCGATGCGGCAGCAAATGCAATTCCACTGTTTGCCCCTGCGCAAGTTTGATTGATTACTCCGGTACTTACTGTCAAAATTGCAGGATCTGTAAATTGCACAGATGCAGTTGCAGCGCAACCTGTCAGTAGATCAGTGACCAGCACAGTATCTGAACCAACACCTTGTCCGGAAATTGTTTGTGAAGTCTGCCCTCCCGGGGTCCATTGATAAGAATAAGAACCACCCGGGTTTGCAATAACAACGGTAGCCGATCCATCCGAATCTCCGTGACAAGAAATCGGAGTAATATTCAATGAAGTAATTGGTGAGCTAACGCTTATATTATATGAAAATGTTTGAAAACCACTATTCGGACAGGCGTCATCCCTTACAGTAACAATAAATGAAAAAATCTGTGTACCTAAGACAGCGGAAGGAGATGTCCAACAGAAATTACCTGTAGGATGCGGGAATCCTGATACGCTGAATGTAGCTCCGGCAATTCCCTGATTCCACGTCATCGTTACAATTTGTGAACTATCCGCATCATCAGACATGATATCAAAACAAATAAGTGTTCCGGGGCAAATAGTAGTGTCTCTGATATTCGTACCGTTGATACCTGATTCGGTAGGCAGATTGTTATTGCATAACCGGACGTAAATCTCCATATCACGAACGACACTACCAACTAAAATTCCATTTCTATACTCCTGAATCAGCACCGACAACACACCAACTTCAACCTGAGTAGGAGTCATCGTAACATCTCCTGAACCGGAATTTATTGACATAGCCGGTACTGATGTGATTGGATTTGTGGCGGAATAACCGGAAATAAATGGGATAGAATCTGTCGAACTTCTCATCGGATTTACGAGTGAGTAAACAAGGGAGTCTCCGACCGGATCTGTCACACCGTGATTAAACGTAAAGCTCTGACCAAGACAAACAAAACTAACCGGGATATTGGTAAAGCGAGGAGAAGAATTGCAGACAAAATTCAGGTTATCCAAAGTTGCCTGAATATACATTCCAGGATTAGATCCTGTAACACAAGGACTCTGTTGCACCATGGTGGTAATATCACAATTACGACAACAATAAGACCAGGAGATTATCCAGTCAGCACATTGCATTGGCAGGGTAACAATTCCGGTATATTTATATTGTTGAATACCGGGAATAGAAGAAGTGCTGTCTTCGCAAGAAGTTATCATGGTAGGGCAAGGGTAAGTTATCTCCCCTCCCGTTCCTATTACTCGTAAAAGAGTATCTGTAAAATACTGGTTGCAACTTGCAGAACGAAACTCAATTCCAACGCCAAGAGGTGCAGGTGATCCGGAACAATCTCTATAAAATGTAAGCTCAACACGGTAGGTATTTCCTCCGAGGCAGGTATAGGAAATATCTGATCCTGCAAGGTGAGTCGCAAGAGCTGTGCGTGGCGATATACAGATTGTTGATGCCAGAGAAATAAAAAGGATCAATCTGCGTAAGATTGGCTTCATGGTGATGTAGTTATATAATATCCAAGAAAATCGGACACATTGATATATGTATCGGACAAACTGTAAGATTCAGATAGCTTTTACTAACAGAATCCAGAAAATGTTCCACTATTAACAAATATTGAAGATTAACTCTTGTTAGACACGCATTTAACAATCAAATAATATGTAATAAAAAACCCCATTCTGTAATCAGAATGGGGTTTTGGGAATAATTGCACAAGCATCGCTCAGGTCGAAATGGGACTCGGGATGTCCTCCTTATGAATTTCAAAATGATCTTCATCTTCCTTGTATTTCATAATCTGTTCCAAAGCATCCGGAATAACATCTGAACAAATGGTAATAAAGGAACCTTTCTTCGCATTTTTAATTGCAAACTCAATGGCAGCAGCCTCTTTCGGTATCACTGTCACTTTTTTCTTATCATTTTCTGAAATAATTCCTTTCATCATCAGATCAATTATTTCCTTTTCAGTTCTTCCCCGAAGATTTTTATCCTGACGAATAATTATTTCATCAAACATCTGAGCTGCCAAAGTACCAAGCTGAATAATATCTTCATCCCTCCTATCACCTACACCGGCAATGATTCCAACTTTGGGTTTTGCATCAATTTTATCATGGAAACGTGCCAGTGCCTGGAATCCTGCAGGGTTGTGTGCATAATCTACCATCACATCGAAATTTTTAAACTGAAATACATTCATCCTTCCGGGAGTTTGTGTTGGAGATGGAATGAATGTTTCAAGTGCAAGGCGCATATCTTCCAATTTGAATCCTTGAACAAAACCGGCTATGACAGCAGGCAATACATTTTGAATCATGAAAACCGCTTTTCCGGAGAAGGTCAATGGAATATTTATCACTTTGTCCACCCTGATCTTCCACGTTCCCTTACAAATAGTGATATAACCATTTTCAACGATAGCGGCGATACCTCCATTTTCGCAATGCTTAATAATTCGCGGATTATTTTCATCCAAACTGAAGAGTGCGATTTTCCCGACGATATTTCTTCGCATGTCAAATACCAGATCATCATCGGCATTTAAAATTGCATAGCCTTCCGGTAATACACTTTCAGGAACTACGCTTTTTACCCTGGCCATCTCCTCGATAGTATTGATGTCCTTTAATCCCAGGTGATCAGCGGCAACATTGGTGACAATACCAATATCACAATTATGAAATCCCAATCCGGCTTTCAATATTCCACCACGTGCACATTCCAACACTGCAAAATTTACTGTAGGATCCTTTAAGACAAACTCCGCACTGATCGGACCGGTACAATCGCCTTGTTCCACCATTCTATTCTGAATGTATATTCCATCAGTTGTAGTAAACCCAACCTTATAGCCAACTGTTTTTACCATATGCGCAATCAAACGAGTTGTGGTCGTCTTACCATTTGTACCTGACACAGCGATAATAGGAATGCGGGAGGAACTACCGGGAGGATACAGCATGTCGATGACAGGTTCCGCGACATTTCGGGGCAATCCTTCGATAGGTGCAATGTGCATTCTAAATCCCGGGCCGGCATTTACTTCAAGGACAGCTCCCCCATTTTCATGCATAGGTTCGCTGATATCCGGAGTCATGATATCAATTCCACAAATATCCAGACCAATAATTCGTGCAATGCGTTCCGCCATAAAAACATTGTAGGGATGTACAATTTCAGTAACATCGGTAGATGTACCTCCGGTGCTTAAATTGGCAGTCCGTTTTAAATGCAATTCTTCTCCTGAGGTTAATACAGAATTGATATCAAGACCCTTCTCCAGAAGCATCGCTAAGGTGGTATCATCAATTTTTATTGATGTCAGTACTTTTTCATGACCATAACCCCGACGAGGATCTTTGTTTACTGTATCTACAAGTTGTTGAATGCTGCTTTTACCATCACCGACAACCATCGCCGGAGTACGCTTTGCAGCAGCTACAAACTGATAATTAATTACAAGCAAACGATGATCGTGTCCCGTAATAAATTTTTCAACGATGACGCCACGTGAAATTCTCTTCGCGGCTGCCAGAGCAATAACAGCTTCATCCCAGTCAGTAATATTGATGGTAGCACCTCTCCCATGATTACCACCAACAGGTTTGATGACTACCGGATAACCAATGCGCTTCAAGGCAGCATCCAAATCTTCCTCATCGTAGACAACACGTCCACGAGGGACTGGGACTGAAGCGGCTTCTAAAAGATTTTTAGTTTCTTCCTTATCACATGCAATCTCTACGGCAATACTACTCGTTGAACTTGCAACGGTTGCCTGAACACGCTTTTGATTTATTCCATATCCTAATTGGACAAGTGAGTGTTTATTTAATCTTATCCAGGGAATTTTTCGCTTTATGGCCTCGTCAACAATTGAACCTGTTGATGGACCAAGTCGATCATTTTCACGAATCTCTCGCATCTGCTGAATATCATCAGCAAGATCATAGTCAGTTCCTGAAATCAACGCTTCAACAATCCTAACGGCAGATTTGGCAGCATATATACCTACCTTCTCTTCAGCATAATTAAATACAACATTATACACACCATGCTGACCGGTGCTTCTTGTGCGTCCAAATCCACAATCCATTCCGGCAAGCGACTGAATCTCAAGCGCGATGTGTTCAACAACATGTCCCATCCAAGTTCCGTCTTTCACCCGTTTAAAAAATCCACCCGGATGACCTTCAGAACATTCATGTGCGAACATGGTCGGAAACATCTTTTCCATTCGTTCTGAAAATCCGGGAACTTTATTTGATGGAAGTTCTTCCATATCCTGGATATCCAGTTTCATCACAATTAATTTGTGCCTGCGAATGGACCAGTAATTAGGACCTCGCATTACTCTGATCTCTTGTATTTCCATAATCCTGAGTGAATCGTAATTGTTGAAAAATTTAATGCATTAAAGTATACTTTATTTCTGATACTGCAAAATACAGACTGATGGATGAATTTGAACCTATAATCCCAAACTATGCAAGAGATAAAAAAATGATTGCAAAAGATGGGACAAAATAATAAATCGGACCCATTCTCTGAATTACTTTCCCGGTAATCATCATACAGACAAAAGGAGAAGCCTCCCCTTTTGAGGCGAGGCTTCTCTTTTTCATTCAAGTTTGAATTATTGAACAGCGATCTTGCTGATCTGAATTTCAGCACCTTCTCTTTCAAGACTAATAAAGTATAAGCCTTTAGAGACTTTGCTCAAATCAAAATCGATGGAATTTTCACCACGTACGGCAACAACATCAGCAAAAGTCAGCACATTCCCAAGAATATCCATTATCCTGATCACACAATTCGTCTTTTCCTGAACGGTGAAATCAAGTTTAAACAATCCATTTGTTGGATTCGGATAAACCTCGAATTTTTCAACATAAGTTAAATCTGAATTCATTTCACGACAAGCCAGATTAACTGTAACTGATTTGTTGAACGGTTGGCTTATTCCACAATTATTATTTGCCCGTACAGTTACAGTAGCAGAACTGCTTGTGCTTGCAGTGAAATTAGCTACAGCAGTCAAACCTATTCCCTGCGGAATAATACTGGCTCCTGCATTAATAAACCATGAGTAATAAGTTGCACCACTCACCGGTGCGACTGTATAAACAACTGCCGATGCTGATTTACATACAGAAGCAGGTCCGGTCATACTGGTTGGAATAGCAGGAGCAGCACTCACAAAATAGCACCTTGCTATACTGGATCCGCAAGCACTCGTTGCACTAACACAAATGTTTCCGCTTGTTATGAAGCCCGCACCAAAGTTAACCGTGATTGACAATCCGGTGTTCACAATGATTGTGACACCTGCAGGTACTGTCCAATTATATCCCGTGGCACCAGTGACGGCAGCGACACTATAGGTTACACCCATCTGTCCACACAAATTTGATCCGGGTCCGAAAATAGATCCCGGTTGATTAGGTGCGGAGAATAAGGTGTAATTCTTTGAGAAGGTTCCGCATGGACTTGTTGTAGTGACAGTAAGAATACCCGTTGTGTATGCCAGACCAAAATTCACGGTACAAGCCGGACCACTTGATGAGGCTATACTCATATCACCACTTGTTACAGACCATGCATAAGAAGAGGCTCCATTCACCGGTGCGATTGAATAATTTACCCCCATTGCGCCAGGACAAACGAATGATGGACCAACAAGTGAATTGCCATGAACTGCAAGTCCTGTAATAGTGTAATCACGTCGTGCAGATACACCAACACAATTCTGAGCATACACAGAAACACGACCCTGACCGAAACCTACAGGCACACTGACTGTAACAGTATTGGTTCCTTGTCCACTTATAATTACAACTCCTGTACCACTTACACTCCACACATAGGATAATGCATTGAACACTGGAGAGATCGAGTAAGTATAAATACCAGGCCCACAAGGAAATGCAGGTCCATTCATCAATCCCGGATTCGATGGCTTGACAGAAATCACTGGAATGTTAAAGCAAGTTGTTGAACTC
>CAYHFJ010000131.1:0-9535 GCA_964355885.1 uncultured Flavobacteriales bacterium | reverse complement strand
AAAAGTTCTACAAGATCAGACTGAATACGAGGGATGACAACTTCTGTCTCCGGATCGCCGAGGCGGACATTATACTCAATCACAAACGGGTCGCCGTTAACATTCATCAGACCGATAAAAACAAAACCACGGTAATCAATTCCTTGTTTCTTAAAACCATCAATTGTTGGACGGATAATTCTATCCTCCACCTTTTTCAAAAAAGCGGCATCGGCAAAAGGCACAGGTGAAACCGCACCCATTCCTCCGGTATTAGGTCCTCTATCACCATCGCCGATTCGTTTATAATCTTTTGCTTCAGGAAGTAAAAGATACTTTTTCCCATCCGTTAAAACGAAAACAGATAATTCAATCCCGTCAAGAAATTCTTCAATTACAACTTTATCGCTTGCAGCACCAAATGCACGGTCTGTAAGAAGATTATTGAGAGCTGATTTTGCTTCATTGATATCCTTTGAGATAATTACACCCTTTCCGGCGGCAAGTCCATCCGCCTTCAAGACATAAGGTGCTTTCAAAGTATCCAGAAATGAAAATGCTTCCGCCAAGGATTCTTTTTTGAATGTTTTATAGGCAGCAGTTGGGATGTTATTGCGCAGCATAAAAGCCTTCGCGAAATCCTTGCTTCCCTCTAACGCTGCTCCGGCTTCACCCGGCCCTAGAAATAAAATATTTTTTGTCAGCGGATCCTCTTCAAGATACTCTCTCAAACCTTTAACCAGAGGTTCTTCCGGTCCGACCACAACAAAACTTATGTTTTTCTCAAGAACAAGTTTTTTCAAAGCCGGAAAATCGGAAACCGAAACAGGAATATTAAAGCCACATTTCTCTGTTCCGCAATTACCAGGAGCAATATACAATTGGGTACACAAAGGGCTGGAAGAAATCTTGAGAGCCAATGCATGCTCTCGTCCGCCGGATCCAATCAACAGAATATTCATGTTTGTTGAACTTATATCAAATTTGGGCAAAGGAAAGAAAATTCCTTGCTATAAAATAAAAAAACAGGCTGCTTTTGAAAGGCAGCCTGTTTGATAATCTCTTAACGGTTTACAATTATGGATGCTGTACGATCAATTTCATCGTCAACAGCTCTTCTTTATTAAGTACTTGTATAAAATACAGGCCGGTTTCTACATTCGAAAGATCAAATGATACAGAAGATAATCCTGAACCTGCTTCCATATTTTGCGCAAGGATAATTCTACCTTTCATATCGACGATGCGGGCAATTGCATCTTGTCCGGTATAATTTACCGTAAGCTGTTCACTCACCGGATTTGGAAATGCCTGCAGCCTATCAGAAGAAGAGATCACCTGAACACCGGTGAAGATGCTGATATCGACACTGTCGGTGAAAGCACAACCATTACTTCCTGAAACCGTCACCCAGTATGTTCCCGGCACTGTGGCTGTAAGTGTTTGCGCGGTACTGCTGTCAGACCATAAATATGATACGAATCCGGCACCGGCATCAAGCAAATATGAGAAAGGACTAACCAGAATAGTATCAGGACCAAGACTTGTACTTACTCCGGTAACCATGTTTACCTGAACAGCAACCCGTCCGCTACCGCAAAGTCCCAACCCACAATTAGCGAAGCCGGCACTCAGGTTTGCATTTTGTATTCCTTTTGTAGCTGTTTCACAGGCGAAGTCAGCTGCATTATTATTATCCGAATTTCCTGTACGGCTCGTAGTTAATGTACCACAGGTAGCTATTCCATTGCCAGTCCATTCCGCGCCAATAGTAATCGGTACACCATTAACGATTGGCGCCATTGTTTGAATCGTCGCGTCTGCCCAGATAAATGCGACAAAATCCCTTACATTATTTGATGCATCCAATATCAGGATCCATCCACTACTTCCGGGATTGAAAAAAAGATTGTTCCCCCAATAATTATCAGCAGTCGCATCACTCTTATACTGAATTTCGCCCGGACCAAAATTACCGAGAGTCCAGGTAATTGTATTTACAGAATTAATATCAGTATAACTATTACTGACGGCAACTGTCCATCCGCTTGCATCAAAGGCTGCTCCGCTAAGATTCTCAATCTCGATATAATCGGTATTTCCTAATTCACATTCTACTATACGCAAACATCCGCCTGAGCCACCGCCCTCCCTTGCCTCCGCATAAAAGACGGTATCCGAATTAATCGGAACTGTCAGAGGATTGCCAATTCCTACAAGATTGCCTCCGGTAGCTTCATCATACCAGAAAATAACATTGCCGGAATCGGGTGTTGCAACGATTCCAACACTTGTATTACAACCCTGCTGAGGACTAACAGCAGTCGGATCGTTAGGAATTGGATAAAATACCCGTTTAACACTAAGAGTATCATCATCCCTGAATTGATCAACAACAAGCGATGTGTATATTTTTAAAAAGTACTCACCTCCCGCAACTGTCGAAATTGTTTGATTGAATGTATGTAAAGTCGAATTATTTTGAGCAATTGGCCCGGCAATTGTGTCAAGAATAGTCAGAGTAAGTGCTCCGGTAATCTCAAGAACAACCGGAATAGAACTTTGAACATTGCTCCCAATATTTGAAACATTTATTTCAAATGAAATATTGCTTTGTCCGCAGGCACCCAGTGCGGTAGGTTGAGTTAATGAAACAACAGAAATATTATCAGTCAAAGGAACAAATTCATCAGCTCCCATATCCGGGGTAGTCAAACTTCTCAAATCACCATCAATATCGGTAGTTACAGAAGCCAGTGGCGTTCCCAAATTGTCAATTCCGGAACCAAATGCATGAAGATCGGAAGCAGAAGCAAAAACAGGATCAACAGAAACTGAATTGGCATCTTTGGTGGTAGCAGTTTGCCAGTCGACAAGCGTAGCGACATTTGCAGCATCCCAAAAGGCAAGATTTGCTCCTGTTGTGTACAAGTCGTTAAAATTGGAGATACTTAAGCTGGCAATACTTGCAGTAGCGACATAATAAGTCACTCCACCGCCAGTATTCACCAAAACATTATTCTGAGATACAACTTTCAAACTTGCAGCTCCGCTAATAAAAAAGCAACGGGAAGTAGCACCGCTCGCTGTTAACTGCACAGAATTATTCCAGACATTAACATTGGTAGTTGTTGTGAAATACATTCCATATGCAGTAGCTGTTCCGCCTACATGCAGAAAATTATTAATAATATTTATTGGAACACCTGCCGCACCATCACATGCTGTCAAATACATTCCATATCCCCCCAATGGAGAACTGGATTTGTTCCCGCTAATGAGCATATTATTTTCACAGGAAGTGAAGTACATTCCATAAAAAGCGGTACTGGTTGTAGATGTCTGAATTGTATTGTTAATGACCTGCGGTGCATTCTGATTACCAAGGTGTATTCCGCGAACATACTGGTTTGTAAAAACATTGTTCTGAATAACAGTACCTCGCTCAAGTACAGTAGTGCTTGCTCCGAGAAAATAAATTCCATAAGACCCCTGCACAAAATGATTGTTCATAATCATCGTATTAGAATCATTGGAAGCAACACCGGTGGTGGAATAAATTAAACTGGAGTTTGTGCTAGAAGTGGTGGCCGCGGCACCTTCAATATAATTGTTCATGAAGCGGTTGTTGGTAGAAAAATTACCCAGATTGATGACAGTACCGTAAGCATTGACACCGGTTCGGCGAAAGCCTAATTGTTTAAAGGTAACCCAGTCTGCTCCGTTCAACTGCAAAATATAATTGGTTGTTGAAGTGGTAGTAGAGGAATCTTCAAGGATCACTACCGTACTATCCTGATCTTCCGATTGAAAGGTAACAGTATTAGTAGCCGAAGAATTAGGAATGTCATTGATAATGATTTTCTCCAGATATATTCCATTCCGGACATTAAAAATAACCGGGCCGGAGACCCCTGCTCCTACAAGAGCGGAAACAGCTGCCCCAAAAGTCGGATAATCGGGAGTTGCTCCACCGATGGTGTAATTTCCGTTCAATTGAGCCGAAACATTTAATCCGGTAAATAAACAGATAATGAGAAATAGCTTTATTTTCATGATTAGATAGGTTTTCTTATGGCTCTAAAGGTATTAAATATATTTTTATCTGCTTCTTGACTTTACCAAATATTGCCAGCAAATTGGCACAAAAAAGAATTATTGGCATAATAAGAGAATTAACAACCTTGTTAAAATGCAGGTTTCCTGTTTTTAAATTTCGGAAAGCAATCTGGATTAGGTATAACTCACTTAATCCTTCATACATTTTATCACAAAGGATTCCTTTCCTGATATAACTTTCATGAAGTAATACCCGGCTGACAATTGTTTAACATCGATCTGTTGCCTTGTTTCGCCGGCAATAGTGCCTTCAGACACTAATTCACCAATTGAATTGAATAATTTCCATTGCTTCCACTCCATGCCTGAAAGATTCTCTAAGAATAATTTTTCGGATGCGGGAACGGGATAAATTCGCAATGAATTCTTAACTGAACTATTTACTCCCAGTGTCAATCTCATCGCGAATTGGGAAGAATTATTATTCACATCTGTTTGCATGGCGGTGTAATCATTCGGATTCGCAAGCGCGCCAAGATATGCCCAGTGACCTGAAGCATCTGCTGTAATTTGTGGAATAGAATAATCAAACCCCTGCGGATCAGTCGGGCTCAATGTTGTGTCTTTGCAGAGATTTATTAATGCATTGGGTAAGGATGAACCCCATGTGCTATCTGCAGTTGAGCCTTCGATAACCGGTGGCATAATGTCATCATTGGCGGCATCAGGATTTCCGGTGCGAAGATCTACTGAATAAGTATTGAATGCGATTGCATTTCTATCCATAAGATTGTGATGACAGGAAGAAGCACTCGTCCGCATCACTATTGGTGTCTGACAATCCTGAATACTGTTTGTTGAAATAAACCCATTATTGCAATCAATGATAATTATGCCCTGAACACAATTACGGATTGTATCATTTTGAATCGTGAAAGAGTCGACATCGTTCATTGAATATCCGCTAGATACCGCTAAATCATTACCATTAAAATCCAGGCCTATCACATTCCCATCAAAAATAAAATTCCTGCAGGTGTAAGCTCGCACTCCTACATTAGATCCATGGATATAATTTCTTTCAAACCTCACTACGTTGGTGTCATAAACGAGTTGAATTCCTGAGGTCTGAGTTGGGACAGAAAGTCCGGAAAGTGTTTGTCCAATTACATTGTTAGTGACTTCATAATATCCGGAATAATCTGCAATGTTCAATGCAATGTTATTCCCGCATATTACATTGGATTCTCCCGGCGCATTCCCACCTATCATGAGAGAACAACTAACTCCAGTAAGCCCATTGCAATTCAAGGCGGAATTGTAATTTATATTAAAAGGATCATTAGGAATTGTATCATTCCCCGAAAGATCTGTTCCAATTTTATTTCCATGTACAGTTCCTGAACATGACAAAAGCAAACATCCTACACCTCCGTTTCCTGATACCACATTTCCTTCTGCTGCACCTGAGCCACCAAAAACGAGATTCTGCATGTATCGTAATTCCATTCCGGAACCGCTGTTTCCAAGAGCTGAAGTCCCACTTGCATTAGTTCCAATTTTATTTCCTTGTATGATCACATTGGAACAAGGCGTATTCCCCAAACCGAGTAAAATTCCAATACTATTAGATGAAATCACATTATTGAGAATAGTCAGATCATCAATTGCCGAAAAAGAAAAAATTCCATAGCCTGAGTTTGGTTCAGGCAAATTACCATCACAATCACATCCAAAATAATTGGAATTAATTTCTGTATTTCCTGCTACGAGTTGAATGTTATCTACATTACCTGTAAAAAGATTCTTTTTACCGGGTTCCCCAATTTTATTATTCTGATCACTTATAACGATCGCAGACGAATTTGCATTTGTAAAATTTCTGATCCACAGACCAAAGATGAAAACATTCTGTGAATTCAGGTTTATCAGGGTGACAAGGCCGGGATCCACTGTAGAAGCGTCAAGCACAATTTTAGGACAAGACCCGGTGTAACCGTTATCGGGTTGGCTTGTACCATCAATTAGCAAACTTTCTGTGACAGTAATTGAAGACGCGACAGCAAGAGGAATTACGTGCGGCGGCATTCCTGGTATATCAAATATTATAGAATCATTTCCCGGATTCAAATTGGCAGTATCAATTGCATGAACAAGCGATCCTGCACCACTTGCATTAGCATTAGTAACAGTAATGATTGTTGCCTCCGATGATCTCGCGAACAAAAAGAGAACTGTAGACAGTAGAATTTTTTTCATGGTTATTGATTTAGGAAATAAATTTATAAATTATTCCGCTAAAATATTAAAAAATCACATTCGCATACAATTTTAAGAACTAAAGAGAATTATATTTTTTCTTAAACCCGCAATCAGGAGAAAGAATCGCAATTCAAAGGGCATATAAAGTTACTCTGACCTTCGTTTAACACCGGATTATTTGCATTCGCCAAATAAGGGACCTAATCTTTGATGTCAATTTTTTCAAGTGTCACCGAATCAATGGTTTTTAGGTATCTTTAATAATTGTGCCTAGTAGTAAGCGTAAAATCTAATTCAACAAGATCATGCGAAATGTATGGATCATTTTTTTCTTTCTTGGATTCTGCATCGTTGATTCCTTTTCTCAACCTTCAACATTTCTGAAGACCTACAGTAATGGAAACAGTGGCTATGCTGTTCGTGAAATGAATGGAAATTCATATATAGTGGCAGGAGCGACCGATTATTACTACAATTTCAACTGGAACATGATGTCTGCCATCGCGAATACCAATATCCATCTTTTCAAGACTACAGAAGATGGAACACTGTTATGGGAGAAAATCTTTCCAATGCCTGCTTCGCGCAGTCTTGCTACCTGGGCAGAACTGACAGTTGATGGAGGAATAATCATTGCCGGACGAAGCAACCAGGATCTTGCCTGGCCACCTGATAGCAATGATGTACTCTTATTAAAATGTGATTCTGACGGAGTCATCCAATGGTCTAAAAAATATGATAGCGGTAAAGATGAATTAGGATTTTGCGTTCGCCAAACTTTTGACGGAGGTTATGCTATTTCCGCCTTTCATGATGCCGCACCAATGAGTCTGACAGGAACCACCTATGCCATGTTAATCAAGACAGATTCAGCAGGGAATGTTCTTTGGGATAAATCGTATGAATTTGCGGTGAGAGATCTTGATACAGGCGAAGGTCTCACTTGGGTATTCAGCCAGACCGCGGACAGTGGTTATGTTTTAACAGGCACTACTGTTGGGGCACATCAGGCAGATCTTTATGTGATACGAACTGACCCGGCGGGTAATGTTATCTGGGCTAAATCATACGAGCACGATAATACGGTAAACAGATTTTCACTCGGATTGGATATTATTGAAAACAACAGTGGAGAAATCATTATTGCAGGAGCAATGGATAAGGACCACTCATTGAATGAACTTAACTACCCATATATACTTAAACTGAATAATTCAGGTGTGATTCTTCAGGGTATTATTTATAATTCAATTCCGCCTCAGGCATTTCAAAGCGGTTTTTCTTCAGTAGAACAAAATCCGGATGGCGGATATCTCTTTACCGGAATGGGTGGTTATAGTGGATTTGGTCAGCAGGCACAAATTCTGAAAACAGACGCGGATTTTAACATGGATTGGTCGCGATCCTATACCTGGGATGGAATTGCGACCATGGGATCACGTTCAGGACGAAGTACCAGCGATGGATCTTATATATTCACCGGAAAAAAAGAAATGGCGGGGTCGGTTCTCCTTAAAACAGATTTTATTGGGCTTGTACCTTGTAAAACCCCTGCAGTTTTAACTGAGATTACGCCAAGCATACTGGCTATTGACAGATTTCCCGGAACGATCAACGGAATAATCGCATCAGACATACTCTTCAATACAATGCTTAGTGCTATTGATACTACAACTGTCTGTCCGGTTACATTTTCCCATCTGCCTGTTGAACTGATTTCCCTTTCAGCCAGCATGGTCGACGAGAAAAGTATTATTCTGGAATGGGAAACCGCTTCTGAAACCAATAACGATTATTTCATCGTTGAAAAAAGTCCTGACGGTATCTCTTTCTCAAAAACAGGAGTGGTAAAAGGCGGAGGGAATTCTACAAATATTCTGTATTACTCTTTCATTGACACAAAATTACCTGAAGTAGAAGTACTATACTATCGTCTCAGACAAGTTGATTACGATGGAAAGGAACAGATTTCAAAAACCATCGCTGTGATGGATTCTCATGTTAAATTCAAACTCGTTAGTACCAAGTCAGATCCGTTGAATCATAAAATTACATTTTATGTACTGACAAAAAACATAGAGCACATCAATTATACATTAACCGATGTTCTTGGCAAAACGCATTTAAATTTTTCAGAAACTTTGCAAAAGGGAGTTAACGAAATTGAAATCGAAGCCGGAAATCTTAGTCAAGGAATATACTATTTTGTACTCAGTAACAATATTCAAAATTTTTCAGTTAAAATATTTTATTGAATGGCGTTGCATTTTCCAGGGCAAGAGAGCCGGAAGAACAAAAGAAATCAATGCCTTTAAAAAATCCTTCTCTGCCTGATACATGGTAAGCATATTTGTTATAATTTTACGAATCGCTTAACTTTAATCCGGAAAAATGGCAACAAGCAATCAAGGTTTCTCCTGGATCCCACGAATCCTTACCATGTTGATAATTCTATTTATCAGTGTGTTTGCCACAGATTCGTTTACAGGGGAGGCAAACTTCATACAGCAGCTCAGCGAATTTCTGGTACACCTCACTCCCTCGCTGATCTTGATTGTTTTTCTGATCATTGCCTGGAAAAGAGAATTAATTGGCGGTGTACTTTTCGTTGTATTCAGCCTTATCATGAGTCCTTTTGTTTACTCGATGAATTATGAACGAACGCATAGTATGATGATGAGCCTCGGCGTTATTTTGATCATCACATTACCCATTCTTGTTGCAGGAATACTCTTTATCATCAGTTCCGGTAAAAAACAAAAAACTCTACAGGTGAAATAAACAGCAACCCAAGTATGGACACACCTTTTAATGTATTATTAATAATTCACATTTTAGGTGGGTCAGTTGGCCTTTTCACAGCTAGCTATAAAAAAAGAAAACACCACCTATAACGGTTAAGATTACAGAGGTATATTTCCATGCTTCTTCCGCGGTAATTTCGCTACTTTATTTTGCAGCATACTAAAGGCGGCAATGAGTTTCTTACGGGTATCTTCCGGACGAATCACCTCATCAATGTAACCATGTTCCGCGGCTTTATACGGATTGGCAAATAGTGTAATGTACTCCGCTTCCTTTTCTTTGAGTTTGGCTTCCGGATCTTTTGCTTCTGTGATTTCTTTCTTGAAAATAATTTCCGCGGCGCCTTTTGCTCCCATTACCGCTATTTCCGCCGAAGGCCAGGCATAATTCATGTCTGCTCCGATATGTTTGGAGTTCATCACATCATAGG
>CAYHFJ010000130.1:0-9574 GCA_964355885.1 uncultured Flavobacteriales bacterium | reverse complement strand
GCAATTTTATTAGTGGTCTCGGAGGGATTCAAACCCCCAACCTTCTGATCCGTAGGCGCTATTTTTAGCCCTCTTAACATCTGATTTTGTTCTATTTATGCAAATCGTTCCTAAACAATTGCCTACTTTTTAACTCTTTTCCCATCAATTAAATAGTCATAATCCACCTTCAAAATCACTTTCAATTTTCTCAAATGGGCCATACTGGGTTCGTGCTCACCTGCCTCCAACCGGCTCACATTGGATTGTGATATACTTAAGAAATCAGCCAGCATCTCCTGAGATACTCCGGCCTTGGTTCTGGCCTTCTTAATTCGGGATCCTATTTTATTTTTTTCGTTCAACTTTCACCACATTACGCTTTTTGTCCTTCGTATGATTTAACGGTATTTTGTAGGACGGTCAGGTACCCATAAATTGCCTCAATTGTTTCCAGGGGATATTTAGTTTCAACTTTTGCCTGGTCAAAAATTCCAATTTGTTTTTTTTCAGAATTAAAATACAGTCTGCAAATTGGTTTCCTGTTGTTATCGTCCAATATAATCGTGCAATAAGACTGAGCATCACGCAAAAAAACTCGGCTTGGTGAAATAATTTGTGAAAGGATTGCCTGAATAATATAATGAGCCATTTTTTCTTCAGGTGTTGTTTCAATGGCACTTATCGGTGGGGTGGGTTGATCTGTGACTTTTTGGTCTTCCTTTTCCTTTTTCAATGCGCTCTGCAGTCTTTGGGTTACAATATCGTTTAACAAGGAAGAGGCAGATCGAAGGGTTAGGTCTTTGAATTGTTCTAATACCTTTTCGGTAATTCTACCCGTATAAACCTTTGACGCGTATAGTTTAATAAATGCTTCTGAGGGGTTAGTTAAGTCGGCTGAAATTAAAGCCTTCAACTCATTCATATACTTTAATTCACTTGCAGTGTTTGAAATCAAATCAGCATCGAAATAGGACTTATGAAATTTCTTCAACTCTTCAATTTGGTTTTCCTTTATCTCAGTAATATTGAATTCCAGAAACGGCTTTTCATCCATTTTATTTTTATCAACCAGATCTGAATAAAAACGATACACAATCCCATTCGTCAATAGTCCGAATTTCGCCTTACTCACATGAAAATATCTTAATAATTGGCCGTCATGGATATCCAGGTTTTGGGCATGGTGTTTGCATTCAACCAAAAGAATAGGACTGCCATCCTTAAAAATTGCATAATCAATCTTCTCCCCTTTTTTCAGGCCAATATCTGAAATGAATTCTGGCACTACTTCGTGTGGGTTAAAAACATCAAACCCTAACGCCTGAAGGAATGGCATAATGAATGCGTTTTTTGTTGCCTCCTCGGTGTGAATTGAGTCCTTTAATTTGGCTGCTCTTTCAGATAGCTGCTTAATAATGTCTTTGAAATCCATTTTTTGTTTTGGTTTTACTTTTTACTGCCAATCGTCCCTTACCGGGCCTTTAGCCATATATAATTTAATTACTTTCTTTTTTGGAAGGATAATGTCATCATATTGGTCGTTTTCGCTTTTCAGTGCTAGGTGGTTTTCATCCTTACCTTTCCGGACATATTTTAAAAGCCGCTGGTTATCGTGGGTAACTACTACATAAACATGTCCCCACTGAATGATATCCATATCAACCACCGGCTCAATACCTATTAAATCACCGGCTTTAAACTTTGGTTGCATGCTTTCGCCTCTGACCATTATAAAGGCTATGCAGTTTTTAAAATTTGGGAGGCTTATATAGCCTTTAATCAGTTCTGGGAGATGGTTTGAAAATTCCAAACTATCACCAGCGGTTACATCTATGTCGTAAACCGGGACTGGTTTTATAGAAATGTCGGGTTGTTTGACATTAAGCTTTCGATTTATTTTCTCAACAACTTCTTCGTCAAGCAAATCGGTCTTGCACCACGTATTAATTGTTTGCCTTGTAACGCCAATAAGATCACCAGCTTGATCTTGTGTCAAGTTCTTAATTCTTAAAAGTTGTTTAAAATCAAAGCCTTTCATTGTGGATAACTTATTTTACATATTGTCTTGTCTATTTGTAAAGTTGTTTTACATTTGTATTTACAATTTCAATCAAAAGTATAATAAAAAACGTAAATCCCAATAAAATGAAGCTTAAAATAAGATTGACAGAAGAAACAAGTGCAAAAATGCTGGCCAGCGAAGGATTAATCGGTATGCTTGCCGATCGGGTAAGAACTTCACACCAGACCATTAAAAGACAACTACTGACCGACGCTCCAACCCTTTGCCTGCCTCATTATGTGAAGGAGATCAAAGACCTCTTAGGCATCTATGCCAATGTTGAAATCACGGAAACCTATCCTATCAACGAACACGAAATAGTTTCCTAATGTCGCTGGTAATCGAAATATCAGAAGAGCGCCTTCAGCAAATGCTAATCGGTGCATCCGAAATCGGAGCCGAGCGGGCATTCAGAAGGATGAATAAGGAACTGCGCTTTGAACGTGCCAAATGGCTCACTAAAAAACAGACACTTGAAATTCTTTGCATCAGTGAAAAGCAATTATACATTCTGGTGCAAATCGGTGCCATCACGCCAAACGATACTGGCCGGGGAAAGGTGATTCAGTATGAGAAAAAGTCGGTTACCAATTATCTGACCAACCCAGCTATCTGGAACGAAGCAATCAAACTCTTTAAAACAAAATAATCATGACAACAATCTTATGTGTACTCGTAATTATTGTCCTATGTATTATGGTTGACCGTCAGGAAGGCCGCGAATACAAAGCCCTGCATGGCTTTAGCCGCAAAGATTTCAAACACTATCGTAAAATGATGGCAAGCTCTGACTACCGCAAAAAAAATAAGCTGAACATTTCTGAACAGCTTAAATCATTTCATCACAATTAAATCTTACCACCAATCAATCATGAATCATTACACAAAACTAATCGAAAATCCGGTAACCACAATGACAAAATTAGATTTCGTTGACCGCATCCACTCTTCACCCGAAGAGCTTGAAATGTTTTTGCTTAAAACAAAAACAAGAATCCTCCGGGAAATTTCCGCTCTCGATTCAAACGATGAGCGTTCCGAGCCGCTATATGCTCAGCAAATTGAGCTCATAAAAGAGTTGAATGAGTATGGTTTTGAAGCTGAAGCAATTGGCTGTTTAACCATTATGCAGGCAAGAATTATGGAACTAACCCCTACCCTTCGTCCCTGGCTTAATCTTCACTTAAAAGAATTCGGTGTTATTGGCCTGACGAAAAGACTTGAAACAAAAGCTCCGATTTTCATTGAGACCTTTTATGAGCACAACAATGTCCTGCGGGTTACCTGGTGCGTGGATGGGGATCAGAACAGCACAAATCCAAATTGGCACGATTCAGCATTGCTTGGTTCCGACTTGTTAAAATTCGCGCGAGACCTTGGATTGAACACGGTTGTAATTGATGAGGTTTACCATGCCGGCCAGCACATCCAAAAAGAAATGAAACGCCCAATGTTCAACCATGTTCAGGAAAATATTGAGCTATTCATTAAACAATACATTCAAGCGGGAAGGGAATTAGTTGAGCTTTAGTTCCAACTTAAAGGCTTACCGAACGGTAGGAATGTTCATTGCCGGGTCCGTAACAGTTAAGGTGATGCAAAAGCCACACACAGTTAAGCATGCAGTTGTTGTTGAATCAGTCCTAACCGAAGAGCATTACTTCAACAGTTGGAAGGATGCCGAAGCCAAATATTTAGAATTAGAAGCGCATAACGCATATCAAAACCACCAATCAAAATCATCAATATGACACAATTAGTAAAATTAACGGAACTCGACCGGATTTCAGAAGGTCTGGAATCATTCGAGCAAAGAAAAGCTGAGCTCACCGAGCTTGCAGAATCTGCAAAAGGATTCGACATCAATTCCATTGCTGACAAGGAAGCATTCAAATATCTTGTTGAAAAACGTAAGGAACTCAAAGAAGCCCGGGTTAAAGTTGAGAAGGAGGGTAAATCAATGCGGGACCTGATCACTCCGGTTTCAAAAATGATCTCAGCTAAAGAAAAGGAACTGGTTTCAATCATCTCTCCTGAAGAGGATCGGTTACAATCTCGCGAGGATTGGTTCAAAGCCGAGACCGAGAAAGTAAGAATTGAAGCCGAAACCGCTCAAAAGCTTATTATCCAAAAAAGAATTGATGCGCTGAGCTCATTCGGAGTTGCCATTGATTATATCGAAGTGTTGGGAATGGATGATTTGAAATTTGATGAAGTCCTTTTAAAAGCCAAAGCAGATTTTCAGGCCGAGCAGGAAAGAATCGCAAAGGAAAAAGCAGATGCTGACGTCGCACGTCTGGCAGAAGAACAAAGGATTGCTGATGAAAAAGAAGCAATGCGTGTTGAGTCTGAAAGGCTTGAAAACATCCGCATCGAGCAGAAAGCAGCGCAAGATAAGATTGATGCTGATCTCCATGAAATTGAATTGGAAAAGGCTCGGATTGAGCACGAAAAACAGGCTGCCATTGACGCTGAAAACAATCGAATTCAGGAAATAGAAAACAGAATAGAGCGGGCAAATGAAATTGAGGCAGCAAAGAAACAGGCCGCAGAAAAAGCAATCCGGGATCAGAAGGAGAAGCAAGAGCGAGAGCGAATCGCAGCCGAAAGAAAAGCAGCAAAGCAGCCCGATTTGATTAAGGCACTCAATGTAGTAAAATCACTAACTATCTCCTATGATCCTTCAGTTGCAATAAAGGACCAAGAGCTTAACAATATCATTTCAGAATTCATTGTTGAAGCTGATGGAATAATGAAAAAGTATATCTCAATAATTGAAGCTACAAAATAACCACCAATCAATCATTAATTATATGACAAACGTTCCTTCAACACAAACCCAGCAACTGACAGCTAAGAGCTTGTTCAGTCAGCAAAATGTAAAACAGAAATTTGAAGAACTTCTGGGCAAAAAAGCACAGGGTTTCATTACCTCAGTCCTTCAAATTGTGGCATCAAATCACCTATTAGCAAAAGCGGATCCGATGTCAATCTTTAATGCAGCTGCAACCGCAGCAACATTGGACTTACCGATTAACCAGAATCTTGGATTTGCCTACATTATTCCTTACAACTCAAAGGATGGTTGCAAAGCTCAATTTCAATTAGGCTTTAAAGGCTTTATTCAACTGGCTCAACGCTCGGGTCAATTCCACAGAATTTCAGCAGCACCGATTTTTTCAGGTCAACTAATCGCTGAAAATCCATTGACTGGATTTGAGTTTGATTTCAAAGTAAAGGCCTCTGGAGACCCAATTGGATATGCTGCCTATTTCAAACTCCTGAACGGATTTGAGGCCACATATTACATGACCATTGATGAAGTTAAGGCACATGGAATGAAGCACTCTAAATCGTTTAAATCCGGTCCATGGCAAACCGACTTCAACGCAATGGCTACAAAGACTGTAATAAAATTACTTCTTTCAAAATTCGCTCCCCTTTCAATCGAAATGCAGAAGGCCATCATTTCAGATCAGGCTGTGATCAATGATTCCGACACTCAAAATGTAACCTATATAGATGCCGGAGAAATTGAAATTGACAAAGAGCAGGAACGCATTGAATTGATGCTTGCTGATTGTAAAACCATTGAAGCGGTAAAAGAGTTGCAAGCACAATGCCCAGATGTTGACTGGAAACTTTTTGAAGAAAGAAAGGAGCAAATTGAAAATGAAAGCAAGTGAAATATTATTTCGTTGCAGCTCATTAGGCTATCTAATGCCTGAGGCAAGAAGCAAATCTGAAACTCTATCGGAAACCACAAAAACTAATCTGGTGGACATCTATACAACGGAAACGTACAACCGGTTCACCGAGATCAGCTCAAAGTATTTTGCAAAAGGAAATGACACCGAGGAAGATTCCATCACAACAGTATCCCGGCTTACAAAAACCTTTTTGAAAAAGAATGAGGAGCACTTGAAAAACGCTTTCATCAAAGGAACGCCCGATTTATTTATTGGCGCCGAAATAAGGAAAGCGGATCGCATCCGGGACACTAAATCGAGTTGGGATATATTTACGTTCCAAAGAGCGAAAAACAAGCCTTTAGACATTAAATATTATTGGCAAGGAGCCGGTTACATGTGGCTTACGGGTGCACGGGTTTGTAACATAGACTATTGCCTGAACAATACGCCCTATCAAATTGTGGATGGTGAGCTTAGGAAGGAATCTTACAAGCATGTTGGTGGTGATACGCCTGCATGGATTGAACTTCAGATCATTTCCAATCATGTTTATGATTTTGAAACTTATGAGAAATATTATCGTCAGCGTGGCATCAACCCAACGGATGAGAATTCAAGGTACATCATTGCGGGGTTTGTTGAGGTTCCGATTGAAGAACGCTGGCACACGTTTGAATTTGAGCGCAACGATGCCGATATAGAACGTCTTGCAAAAAGAATTGGAGAATGCCGCCAATGGATGAGTGAGAATTTATTTAAGGAGGTTCCAGAATTACAATTACAAATACAACTTGAGGAGGCTTAATTATGGCAAAGAAAAATTCAGATTACACAGTTAGCGTTAATGATGGTCCCGAAATGAGTGTCGAGGATTTTCACAACATGCTAAATCGCAAATTTATTCCAGCTAAGAAAACCGGGCAAATCACAAAGGCCAAAATTACCAAAGACAAAATCTCAGGTGTGATGAGGCTTGAAGTCGTGATCATTGAATCGATCACCGACGAGGAAGGGCTAATCGAGAATGAAGTTTCAAAGAAAATGGGTTATGAGGTTCATCCAGACCTAATCAATGCATTCAATAAGCTTGCCTTCCATTGTGCTATTATCTGTGATCAGATTGATGTAACCCCGAATATGGCAATGGAAGATGCCAGGTTAATTTTCGAACATTCAAATAGCAACATTAGCGTAACTGGTTTTGTAATTGGTGGCCAGGACGATCATGAAGGCATCACCATCATTGGACGTCGTGCTCTCAGGTCTGGAAAGATTTTAAACCTGATTGCTCCATTCACAAAATGGTCGGATGAGCATACTCCTTACAATTATGAATTTGAATTATACGAAGATTTTCAAGCCGCAGAATTGGAGGCCGCAGAATACATGAACGGAAAGCATGCGCCTGCCAAACAGTTGGAAATAGAATTTGAGAATCAATAAAATCACGCCCTTGGTAATGGGGCATGATTGGATAACAAATCGGAAAGACGGTTGACAAGAACGGAAAGACGTACGGCCCTGATAGATGGCACAAAGTCTATCAAGTTGGGGGTATGGCTGTGTGTGCGTTGTGTTCGGTAATCAAGACGGGTGTATAAGCAATAGAAGCCCTGAGAGTAAAAACAAACAATTTCACAGGCGGGTTCGATTCACGCAGCCCCCACATCCCTTAAAGATAGGGCTATAAAGTTCTTTAAAGCGGTTCGGGTTGGGTTTACAGGGAATGCGCACCTCTGCCTTGTAAATGGATAAGGATGCCACAGACTTGCATAATCGGGATGAAGTTGCCCTTACCTAATACCTCCAAAGTGCGATGCTTTAAAGAATATGCCCGCGAAGAATGAAAAGCCCTGCAATGGCATGCAGGCACATTAAGCCGGGAGGGGTGAAATTCCCCTCCCACTTAATAACAGGATTTGAATTTAGTAAACGGATTTGTCTTACGTTCTTTCATTCTTGGTTTCAGTTGGCTTTTGGCCGGTTTTGCTTTCAGTTCTTTGGCTGATTTGTGAATCTTGGGTCTCATGTATATAAGTATATTAATGTTGATTTATTGCTTTTTCCCACAATGATCAGAATGTTTATTAATCATTTTGGGGATAAAGATTCAAATGTCCAACCAACAGCCAAAAAAAGAAAGGACAGGTACAATAGAGTGAAGCAGGAATGGCATAAATAAAGGACTTCACGTTCACGTTAAATACCATCCATGGGGAAAAGATGAAGTGAACGAAACAATCGAGGATAGTTTTTTCTGTACATTCGATATGAATAAGCGAGGGCTTGAAGCTATCTTCCAATGTATTGAAAACGCAAAAGAAAGAATTATTGAAAAATATCCTGAATCATTAAAAGTTAAAGATAAACAGTTGGCATTATTATGAGCAAACTTCCTGCATTTCAATTCTACCCATCCGATTGGTTGGGAAATACAAAACTTAGACGCTGTTCTCTCGCTGCTCGTGGTGCATGGATGGATGTATTATGTGTATTACATGATTCAGATGAATATGGATTAATCCGATGGCCGCTTAAAGAGCTTGCACAAGCCTCCGGAGTTCCGGTAAAAGTGTTGAATGAATTGATTTCAAAGAATGTTTTAAAGGGCTCAGATACTGGAATTGAACCATACATTTATCAGCCCAGAAGCGGAAGGAAATTAGGAGACCCGGTTGAATTGATTGCAAAAACAGATAAACCTTTATGGTATTCATCTCGATTGGTGAGGGATAATTACATAAGAAAGGTGAGGGGTTTTGCAACACAATTCACGCCCATAAGTGAATCACCAATGATACAACCCAACCCTTCACCAAAGGTGGGCTTAGGTGCGGTCAAAAGTGACGGCCCTTCTTCTTCTTCTTCTACTTCATATAATATCTTGTGTGTAAAGGCGCGAGATTTAACTTGTAAATTTTTCAATATTTCAGAAATGCAGAATGCTAAAACATTTGTTGCAATTTCAAACGCAATCGAATTGATTGAAAAAAATGGGAAGTTGGAATATTACGAAAAACAACTCACTGCATATTTTGAATTTAAAAAATTAAGTCAACAGCAGATTTGCAACTGGTCCAGCTGGCTTATCGGTGAGGAATTAACTATTGAAAGCGGCCATTGGTGCCGTGAAAACTGGGAACAAAAACTAATCAATCAAAAAAATGGAAACAATAGATCAAATTATTCAAAGCCAGAACAAGGAACAATTGCAACCCGCTCAGGGCAAATTAAAGATTACGGAGACTGCAAGTTGTGATTTTCCAAAAGATATCTTTTGGAAATTTGCCAATAAGCGGGCACAAAAAGAGCTGAAGCAAGAGTTCGTCGTTGATGAAGAAAACGTCGCACCTGTGGCAGCATTTGTCGCCTACTTCACAAATAATTTGGATGTGATGCAGCAGTATGGCATTGATCCAAGGAAAGGAATCCTGCTAATCGGGAACCCGGGATCCGGAAAAAGTATTTTGTTCAGGACTATGAAAGATATTTTAAATTCAGAGAAAACAACCTTCATAGGAGAAAGAGAAATTCCAATAAAATATCTTTTTCGAAGATTTAATTACTATACCTGCGAACACATGGCCAAGCTGTATATGAAAGAGGGAGAAGCTGCACTTGACCGGTACACAACCAAAGCTGTGATTGATGTGAATAGAGAAAAACAGTGTGTCCATGCTTGCTTTGACGATTTAGGAGCCGAGGAAATCCGGAACAATTTCGGAAACAAAAAGGAAGTGATGGTGGATATTATTCTTCAGAGATATGATTTGTTCCTGGACTACGGATTACTTACCCATTTCACTACCAACCAGAAGCCAGAGGAAATTGAAACTCG
>CAYHFJ010000129.1:0-9584 GCA_964355885.1 uncultured Flavobacteriales bacterium | reverse complement strand
CATAAAAAAAACTTTCAAAAGCTTCCTTGTAATGTAATCTATCTTCAATGGCAACAGCAATTCTAAGTTGTTCAATCCCCTCCAATACCTTTCCCTCTTGATTCAACATTTCGCCTCTCAAAACATGATGCGCTATAGTCATCAAATCATTTTCAGATTTCATCCTCCGGAGATTTATTGATAGTGCGGCACTGTCCTTTAAATATTTCTCCAACTCAATCAAATGCTTCTGAGCTGTAACAATATCCTTTTTTGCGATAGCTGCCATTCCTTTGACATATTCTAAAATAGCCCGAGGATACGGCAGATCAGCATCCGGTGGCGGCTCCTTCAGAATCTCATCCCACAATCCAAACTTCAGCATCACAAAATAAAATATGGAATAATAATTCTGTAAAGTTCCCCGATCAGAGTCACCCAATAAATTTTTATCCAGTTGTTCCCGCAACTTGCGGCTCGCCAAGATGGCTGTTGTCTGATCTCCCTCAAGTGTGGCAGTCGCGGCCATGAAATGAAGCATGTGCGGAAAATATGCAAGCGGATAAACCCCCTGCGCATGACAAGCAGAAATATATTCATTGTCCACTTCCAATGCCTTTTGATTGGCAAGTGTCCCATCATGATACCTTCCAGTACGAATATATATGTGCGAAGGCATATGCAAGAGGTGACTTACTGGAACCAGCTCTCTTAACAGATCCGCGCTGGGCATGGCACGTTCCGGTGTGAGTGAAGTTTCAACCGCAAGAATGTAAAAATGATTCGCTCCGGGATGCTTCGGATTTTTGCTAATGACATTTTCCAACACCTTCACAATTTCCGTCGTCCAAGTCTTTGGAGTACCATCCTGATTCCAAAGATCCCGGGGATGCTGGTTCAACAAGGCCTCCGCATACAAAGCTCCTATATCGGGATCGTCCGGATACACCTGGTACAATCCGCCCATGGTAAAAGCATAGGTCTCATCATTCCAGGAACGATCTACCGCCGGAACAGAGTCATAGCGCATCGTGATTGCCATGATGAGCATGCGCTCTTTCTCAGTTAAATCATTGCTTAAGGCAAGAGCTTGCTGCGCTACACGGTATGCATGAACAATATTATCTTTCTCCATTCCCACATTGTAGTTTGGCCCCAACACCAATGCATAACCCCAATAACACATCGCACAACTTGAATCCAGGCGAATAGATTCGGAAAAAGAACGGGCAGCCTCCGCATGATTGAAAGCATAACTTAGCATTAGCCCCTGATTAAAATATTTCCGTGCCTCCGGATTTTTTGTAGTGATGGGAAAATTAATTCCATCTAATCCGAAAAAGAGGGGGGCCTTTTTTCCGCTGATGTACCAATCCTTGTAGGTTGTGCTAAGGTCAAATCCACTACAATTGTCCTGAGCTGTTGACCAGAAGCTTATCAGACAACAATATAAAATGACTGGAAATATTTTAATTGTTTTCAAGATTTATTTTTTTTGTAAATTAAAAGAAAAGAATTGTTTACACAACCTCTATAACCTCAAAACTTTTCCCATTGATAGAAATCTTATCGCCTGCGCTTTTATGTAACAATAAATTCGCCAAGGGAGCTGCCGGTGAGATAATATGGATGTAATCTTCTCCTACATTCATGCTGCCCAATCCTGCAGCCAGAAAAAATATTCCTTCGTTACAATATACTAGAGAGCCAACTTCTATGACAGGAGATTTCCGACCTACATCCAGAGATTGGATGAAAGCAAGATCCTTCCTCGCCTGCTCCACTTGCCTTGCATTCATATCGCGATCCTGCTGACCCATCGCTCTGGAAGTTTCATATTTATCTCCGGCAGAACTCTTCCCCTCACTGTTCGCTGATTCCTGTGCCGATACCATTGCCTCGGAGGCAGTTTGAATGCGCTCTTCAAGTAAGCGGACACATTCCGCTTTCAAGACCAGCTTTAATTTCACTTTTTCCTTCATAGCCCATAAATGTACGAATCTGCTTTGGTTCGATTGGAACCTTCAAAATCAGAAGGTAAAGAGAGTTGCATATTTTTAAGTTCTTCCAAGGATTTGTATCCACCCTTTGGAAAAATAGTCAATTGAGCCAAAGAAGATGAACAATTGAATAGTAACAAAAATAAAGCATCTAAATCATACGGATTTATATCGATAACAGAAGAAAAAGAAGACTTTGTCACACTATATGTCAAATAAAATTAAATCCTTTATATCCACAAATTGAGTCATTGGTGCTTCAATGAACTTAAGAATATCGTCATTTTTGGCTTGGGAATAACAAAGCGTGAAATTAATTCTCAACTAAAAGTTTCTTAACTAATTCCCTTCCACTCCACCTCATCGTCAAAAAGTACACTCCAGCGTTATAATGATCTGTATGCAGACTGAATGATTTTTCGCCTACCCTACCCTGAGACAAAATGAATTTTTCAATGAGTCTGCCTGTCAGATCCATCAAAGTAAACTCAATATCAGAAGAAGCAGAAACAGAGTAATGTATAGTTGCAATCCCTGATACCGGATTTGGGAAAATAATAAAATCTCCAGATTTGTCAGGACCCTTACTTGAAAGACAAATGTCTATAAATATCGAATTGACAATCAAGTCAGAGCAGCCATTACTGTCAATGAACAAATAAGAAACGGTATGAAGACCCGCACCTGCTAAAGAAGGATTAAAAATACTGTCAACCACTCCGTCGCCTGAAAATATTCCACCTGCAGGGTTGCCTGTCAGTTCAATAGATGCGTTGTAAATACATAGTGTGTCAGGTAATGAATTCATAGAAGTAACTGGGTTTGGATACACAGTTATGAGAAATGGATCACTCTGTGTGCTGCAAACAATATCACTAACTATAACAGTATAGGAACCTGAATTCCCTACAATCAGATCCGCGGAGGCACTGCCGGGAAGAAACTGAGCATCACGATACCATGCATACGAATTTGTTGATACAGATGCCACTGAAAGAACAATAGAGTCTCCCTCGCAAAAAGTGGGAGATCCATTGGCGGTAATGGTTGCTGAAGGCATGTCATGCACATCTATGTAAACATCTCTGGAAATGGCAAAGCAATTACTGCCGGTATTAATTATTTCAACGTGGTAAGTTCCTTTATCAGAAACAATCAATGTATTCGAAGTTGCACCGGTGCTATCCGTCAGATCTCTTTGCCACTGGTATGTACAGGTGCCGCAAGAAGGAACTGTCAGATTCACCTGGCCACCAACACAAAAAATAGTATCTCCGGTGATACCAAGTGTACTCGCAGGATTTGGATTTACTAAGATGCTGATCCCGGAAGAAGTGTCCCGGCAAGAACCAAGTGTAGTTACTACCTTGTGATTTCCGGTAACCAGAGCATTCCATTGTGAGTTTGTTGCCGGAACAATCGCCTGATTATTTCTTAACCATTGATAAGAATAACCTGCTCCTGTCTGTGCACTTAAAAGTGCTGAACTTCCATCGCAAAATGTTGTCGGGTCGCCGGTAGAAATGTTTGCTGTTGGAATGGGGCTAACAGTTACAGTCACCGGCGCGGATGTCGTAGAACATGCGGTAGCGGTGATAGAAACTCTAACAGTATAGTTGCCGCTTTGAAAAACAGTAAATTCATTACTGCTTGCACCACCAATCGGTACAGCATTCTCATACCATTGATAACTATAACTCGCATTGGCTCCGGCAGCCAACACAACACTGTTTCCGTCACAAAATGAAGTCGGACCTTGCGCGACAATGGCAGAGTTAATAGACGAACTAACTGTTATATTAACCGAAGAAGTGGAAGTGCCACAGGAATTGGTAGCCGTCAGAGTATAGATTCCAGTCCGTGAACTATCCAAACCGCTGATGGAAGGATTCGGCAAATTAGAGGAATATGAATTCGGCCCGGTCCAGGAAAATGTTCCGACACCGGATGAACTAAGATTAAGTGTCTGTCCTGTACAAAATGTGCTTGCATTCGAAGAGGCTACCGCTGCCGGCGCAGCCAGTACATTCACCGTCCAGGAAACCTGATATGAGTTCATTGTCTTCTTTGAAAAAGCTGTTGTATCAGAAGTGATCAGTTTCACCTGATGTGTTCCTAAGGAAAGTGTTGAAGGATCAAGATTGAAATTTACATTATTATTCACCACTACAACATTGTCGACCAACCACTGACTCCGAACAGTATTATTCGTACTATTTAGAACATCAGCCGAAAACGCCATCGTTGCATTTTTACACAAAGGGAGAGTTAATGAATTAGATGGGATAAATGACTGTATGTAATTCACCATCGTACTTATCTTGTAAATCAATTGCTCGAAACAAACTTCACAAAAAGGTTGGTTTAACGAGCGCATTTTACAATTACACTTTGGGCGGTACCAGTTTGTTGTACAATACTCCGCTCCCTCATAAGCTCCAATGAGGCTGCAATTCGTACCTGCAGGAGTAGGCATTGGCGCGGTAGTTAGCCAGTTCTTCCAGACAATGGTAGCCGGATTGGTTACCTGTGTCACGTTTATATATTGGGTGCTTCCTGCGGTACATGGATCGCTGTTTTCATATTCATCTGAAAGATCTCCGAACATATGTCCAAATTCATGTACGAATACTTCCGGAGAAGATGAGTTCATGCTGGTGTAAGCAATTCCTCCCGCACAACCTCCGTAGTAAGACGTATTCACAATGACATTGACATAATCATACAGTGGAACGTTATCATTCGCTATCGAATAAACCAAAGAACCCTGACTCGAATAAATACAGCGATGTATTCCACTATAATCGAAAGTAGTACCAAGGTAATTGTCAACAGCGGTAACCGGTTGTGACGCGCCCGGACAATCAATAGCAGTCTCCGGATGATCATTCCCACTTTCATTAGAGACGACTTCAATAGCGAACACATTAAAGAAATCCGGATACAATGAAAACGGTGGAACAGAAAAAAAATAATTGGCCACCAACTGAGCATCACTCCTGAAAGTACTCATCTCTCCGCTAGTATAGCCATCACCCATAATCACCAGATTAATCCGGTTATTCGGATTACCATTGTAAGCAACGGTATCAACATTAAAAATCTGTGCACCTGCTTTCAGTGAAAACAGGCAAATTAACAGGACTAGTAATTTACTTCGCATCATAAGACATTTCTAAGGTAGAGATAAATCGTTCAGTGTTATCATTGTTGTATTGATAACAATGAATCATAATTGTTGTTGCTGCAGCAGGCAACGGGAATTTCAAATTCACAAATCCCTCCTCCTTCTCCAGATCAGTGCGTTCAATGCTTCCATCCGGATTAAAACTCTCCAGAATCAAATCCAATGGATTGTCTACGAAAGCATCCAACAAAAGTACTTTATCGGAAGTGTAAATTTGTACATGTAAGACCGTTGTCGAATGAACCGATCCCCGCGTGTTAATATTTTTTGCTCTGCCGGAGAAAACATTACTCTTGTATACTGTAATTTCCTCCATGAGCTTGTTAACTCCCGCCACTCGTAAAATCAAAGCCATAGATTTACCGTAATCCTGTGCTTCTTGCGCTCGAATTTTGTTCCCTGCAAAACATAAAACAACTATTAATGATAGGAATCCTGCGATTTTTTTCATTTTTATGGGTTTCTGTTAAAGACCTGAAGATACGAATTTGTTCCGCAGGCAGGGTTTAATCCGTGTTAAATAAATGAACAAAAGAATTCACAACCCGAAGTATTGATTATCATGAAATAAATTTGAAGCGAGAGGTCCTTTTCCATCACAAACACCCGACCCGTGCTCTACTCGCGGAGCTCGTTTCGCCCGGGGCTATTGCACAAATGCCGCCGGTTTTTAACCGAATAAAATATTTTTATATTTAAACTCCAATCAATTTAAGCCAATAATTGAAAAGCATTTCTTCAACTACTATATTTGAACATCAAATCTTGTATAAAAGCTTGTACTAAAGCATCCAGATCAGGTATCATTCCTTAAATTTGACGATCGGCTTCAGCTGATGCAATTTCAATAAGGAAAAAATTTAAGAAGAAGGAATTCCTGAAAGGACTATGAAGAAATCATCCATCATTTCATTTGTACAAGATAATAAAATCTGTTCCATTAATATTGAAAGGCAAGGCTGGAGCCCTACAACAACGGTTCTGAACTATTTACGGCAATCTCCCGGACATCAGGGAACCAAGGAAGGTTGTGCGGAAGGCGATTGCGGTGCATGCACTGTAGTTCTTGGAGAACTCGATGAAAACCAAAATCTTCGTTACACAGCCATTGATTCTTGTCTGGTTTTCTTACCCATGATTCATGGTAAACAACTGATCACAGTAGAAAACCTTAATACAAAGGATTCTCAGCAAATCAAATTACATCCTGTTCAACAATGCATGGTTGACAGCAATGGCAGTCAGTGTGGCTATTGTACTCCCGGATTTATTATGTCTTTATTTTCGCTTTATAAACATGAACAACATCCTTCAAAAGAAAGCATTGCAGATGCCTTGACCGGAAATCTTTGCAGATGTACGGGATACCGTCCAATTCTTGAGGCAGCAGCTAAGGCATGTGTTCACAAAGGAATTGATCAATTCAACGCGAATGAACAACAAGTCAAAGAACTATTGATTTCAATTCAAAATGAACAGATGAGTTTACAATTGGATTCGGGTTTACAAAGTTATTCCAGACCAGGTACCCTGATAGATGCCTTGCGTCTGAAGGAAGCGCTACCGGAGGCTATTCTTATCAGCGGTGCGACAGATATCGCGTTACGTGTTACTAAAAAACGCGAGATTATTAAAGAGATCATTGATCTTGGTGGATTGCCCGAGTTAAAGTCTTTCATCAAAAACGAAAACGAATTTATCATCGGAGCCGGACTCGATCTGGAAAAAATTAAATCACAATGCGAAACTGATCTGCCTGCCCTTTACAAGATGCTCACTGTTTTTGGATCAAGACAAATACGACGCTTTGCTACATTAGGAGGTAACATTGGATCCGCTTCACCGATCGGAGATGCGTTGCCTGTACTTCTTGCATATAAAGCGACGGTTCAATTGAGAAGTCTGTCTGGAGTACGCAGGATACCAATGAATGAATTCATCACAGGATACCGGCAGACACAAAGAAAAACGGATGAGATCATCACAGCTGTTCACATACCTGTCCCCCATAAATCTGAAATCATAGACTCCTATAAAGTATCCAAACGCAAAGATCTTGATATCTCCACAGTGAGCGCGGCATTCAACCTGAAAATTAAGAATGGTCTCGTTGAAGAACTCATTCTTGTATACGGAGGAATGGCTGAGAAAACCAAGCGTGCCACGAAGACTGAAGATTTTTTGATCGGAAAACCATGGAACAAAACAACAGTCGAAGCCGCGGCAGAAATGATCTATCATGAATTCACACCCCTATCAGATGCCAGATCCGGATCAGAATTCAGAAGACTTGCGGCTAAAAATCTTCTGATCAAATTCTGGTCGGAGCATAATTAATTTTTTCATTTGAACCATACAATGCAAAATATTCCTCACGATAGCGCATCAAAGCATGTAACTGGAAGTTCCGTTTATATCGATGATATTCCGGTGAATTCCCGGATATTACATGGCCATGTAATATATAGCCCTCATGCACATGCGAAAATAAAATCTCTTGATGTTAGCGAAGCAATAAAATTGAAAGGTGTACATGCAGTGCTTTGCTGGAAAGACATCCCCGGTCACAATCAGATGGGGCCTGTTGTCCATGATGAGCCTTGCCTGGCTGTCGATGAAGTTGTTTGCATCGGACAAGCCATTATACTCATTGCAGCGGAAACAGAAGCTATTGCAAGACACGCGGAATCTCTGATCTGGATTGACTATGAAATTTTGCCTGCCATCCTGAATCTGCGTATGGCTATTAAAGAAAATTCACTGTTAGCTCCTGCCAGAACAATGAAACGTGGTGATGCGGAAGCAGCCATGAAAAAGGCTCCTCATAGTATCCGTGGAGAATTGGAAACCGGGGCACAGGAACATTGGTATCTGGAAACACAAACCTGTCTTTGTGTACCTGGTGAAGAAAAAGAGATGAACGTTTTTTCATCTACCCAACATCCTTCGGAAACACAGGCCATTGTCGCTGAAGTGTTGGGGATAAATAAAAATGAAGTTGTTGTTGAAACACGCAGAATGGGTGGTGCTTTCGGAGGAAAAGAAACACAAGCCAATCATGTTGCTGCATGGTCTGCTCTATTATGTCATGCCACAGGTCGTCCGGTAAAAATCAGGTTATTCAGGGATGATGATCAGAAGATGACAGGCAAACGTCACCCCTATCTTATCAGTTACGAAGTTGGATTTGATGATCAGGGAAAATTGCTTGCTCTCATCTTTGAACAAAATGCAGACGCAGGATGTGCAACTGATTTGAGTATGGCAATCCTCGAGCGCGCGATGTTACATGCAGATAATTCTTACTTTGTTCCCGACATGCTTGTCATCGGAAAAGCTTATGAAACAAATTTACCTTCAAACACTGCCTTTCGTGGTTTTGGCGGACCCCAGGGTATGGCGGGAATGGAACAGGTGATAGACAGAATCGCACGATTCCTGAAAAAAGATGCGGCGGAAGTCCGTAAAATAAATTTCTACGGAATTGACACAAATAACGTAACACACTACGGACAAACCGTAGAATTGAACCGTCTGCATACAATTTTTGATCAGTTAAAAATTTCCTCGAAATACGAACAAAGAAGAGAAGAGATTACATTATTCAACTCCGCAAATGAATATTATAAAAAGGGTATTGCCCTTACTCCTGTAAAATTCGGAATTTCATTTACGACATCATTTCTTAATCAGGCAGGAGCATTGGTAAATATCTATAAAGATGGAACTGTTCTTGTCAACCACGGAGGCACGGAAATGGGGCAAGGATTAAATACCAAGATTGCCCAAATCGCCTCCGCTGAACTGGGAGTGAGCTTAGATCGCGTAAAAGTTAATGCCACAAACACTTCAAAAGTTCCGAATACCTCTGCCACTGCCGCCTCAGCCGGAACAGACCTGAATGGAATGGCGGTAAAAAATGCCATTGATCAACTGAAGGAAAGATTGGCCAAGCTCATGGTGACGGAATTTAATAAACGAAGACCGGAAAAGGAAACGACTACAAAACATATTCGTTTTGAAAACAATTCTATTATTGACTCACTTTATCCCGATCGCAAAATCGCTTTCGATGAAGCGATGATACTGGCTAATCTGAATCAAATAAGTCTGAGTGCGACAGGTTTCTACAAAACTCCCGGAATAGGATGGGACAAAATTCAGGGATGGGGTACGCCCTTTAATTATTTTGCTTTCGGTGTGGCAGTGAGTGAGGTGCTGGTTGATACACTCACCGGCTATGTAAAACATCTCCGGACAGATATCCTGCATGATGTTGGCGATTCCATTAATCCCGGCATTGACATCGGACAAGTAGAGGGCGGTTTTATCCAGGGTTTAGGATGGGTGACGACTGAAGAAATAAAATGGGACAGCAAAGGAAATCTGTTAAATCATTCTCCTGACACTTACAAAAT
>CAYHFJ010000128.1:0-9801 GCA_964355885.1 uncultured Flavobacteriales bacterium | reverse complement strand
GAACAAAGAATATTAGCTGAACTATTTAAACTTTAATTTTGGGTGTCCCAGTGCGAAAAACAGGAAAAAAAACCCTCCCTAAAGATACCTCTGGGTTTCTTCAATCCTCTTTACTCTTGAAAACACCTTCTTTCTTTTCGGAATCTTTAAATTTGTTCTCGTCCCTCACCATTGAAAACTCAGTCCTTATGAAAGGATTGCTATCTTATTATTTCCATTTTACTGACTTTATATAACATTTTCATCGGCTTAATTATCAATCATATATGTAATTTTTGACAAAAGTCTGCATTGTGCATAATTGTTGCCTGATAAATTCTGCAGCAGTAGTTCTTAATAAATTTTTCATCCTCTTTCCGTCCGAAAAATGGCTCTAAATTTCATACCTTTGTCTAAATTAAATTCCCATGTCAAACGCGATTTTTAATGTTTCTCCGGCCATTAATGAACCGGTTTTAAATTATGCACCAGGTAGTCCGGAAAGGACGGAAATAATGGCAACTCTTAAAAAGATGCGTGCTGAAGTTCGCGATATCCCAATGTATATTGGAGGCGAGGAAATAAGGACATCAAAGAAAAATCGTATGTCTGCGCCGCATGATCACAAACACCACATTGCTAATTATCACCAGGGAGATAAGACTCACGTGGAGAAGGCCATCAAAGCTGCATTAAAGGCACAGAAAGAATGGGCATCTCTTTCCTGGGAACACCGCGCTTCTATTTTTCTTAAAGCCGCCGACTTGCTTAGTGGTCCATACCGCGCGACAATCAATGCTGCTACAATGATCGGCCAGAGTAAAAATGTCTATCAGGCTGAGATTGACGCTGCCTGTGAATTGATTGATTTCCTCCGTTTTAATGTGCAGTACATGCGTGAAATTTATGCACAACAGCCCATGTCTTCGAAAGGTGTGTATAATCGCGTAGAACACAGGCCACTCGAAGGTTTTGTATTCGCTCTTACTCCATTCAATTTTACAGCTATCAGCGGAAACCTCCCAACTGCTCCGGCAATGATGGGCAATACCGTTGTCTGGAAACCTGCAAATACACAGATCTACGCTGCAAGTATTCTCATGCAAATCTTTTTAGAGGCTGGATTACCTCCTGGAGTGATCAATCTCGTTTATGTTTCCGGACCGGTCGCAGGTGAGGTAATTTTTAATCATCATGACTTTGCAGGCATACACTTTACAGGTTCAACCGGAGTATTTCAGGATGTCTGGAAAACGATTGGTACCAATATTCATAAATATAAATCATACCCACGAATTGTTGGAGAGACAGGTGGTAAAGACTTTATAATGGCCCATCCCTCCGCGGATGTACCCGCTCTTATCACAGCACTCTCCAGAGGTGCCTTCGAATATCAGGGGCAAAAATGCTCAGCTGCTTCCAGAGCATATATCCCTGCCAGCCTCTGGCCGGAGGTTAAAAAGGGACTTGTGAAGGATATCCAGTCCTTTAAAATGGGGCCGACAGAGGATTTATCGAATTTCATTAATGCGGTTATTGATGAGAAAGCTTTTGATAAACTTGCCTCTTTTATTGATGGAGCCAAAAAAGACAAATCAGCGGAGATAATTGTCGGTGGAAAATACGATAAGTCAAAAGGTTATTTCATACATCCTACTGTCATTGTGGCTAAAGACCCTATGTATGTAACTATGTGTGAAGAATTATTCGGTCCCATACTCACCATCTATGTATATGAAGATGCTAAATTTGAAAAAACACTTGAACTGGTTGATAAGACCGGAGTTTATGCATTGACGGGTTCAATTTTCTCCCAGGACCGCTATGCTATCGACCTGGCAAGCAGAAAACTTGTGAATGCCGCGGGTAATTTTTATATCAATGATAAGTGTACAGGTGCTGTTGTCGGACAGCAACCCTTTGGCGGTGGACGAGCATCAGGGACAAACGACAAAGCCGGCTCCTTGTTGAATCTTCTGCGCTGGGTTTCTCCTCGTACTATCAAAGAATCCTTCGTACCGGCAACAGATTACCGCTATCCATTTCTTTCATCTGAAAAAACAAACGGTTCGATGGTAAAAACCGGCATTCAGGCTAAAGCAAAAGTTTAAAAAACTTTCCTTCTCTTGTTTTTTCCACACATTGCAAAGATCTCAGCTTCCTATCCTGACTGATTCTCAAAGAATTAGTTCGTCCCGGATTTTGCAAATTCTTGTATAAGGACAATACTTCCTTTGAGCTATCCGTTTTTAACCCAATCTATTCAATCGATAAAGCCATATTGTATAAGATAGGTTGATTTGATAGAGGCTTAAATCTGCAGCATTAAAACCAGTGAGGAGGTTCCGAAAATGAATTGAAAAAAAATATCAGCTCCTCTAAACCATCCTGAAAAATCTTCGTACACAAGCTCTACCTCATCAAATCTCAACAACAATTTTACTGCTCAGGCTGATAACTTAAGACAGATAATTTTTTATTTAATGAAAAAGAAAAAGCAGCCTCTCTTCCTTACCTATCTGTACAAGTGCAAGAATAAATACTTTCTTACGTTACTTGGCTTTATCGTATGGCTGAGCTTTTTTGACCGGAATGATTTTATCACCACTTCCTCCTATCGCTCTCAATTAAATAAACTAAAATCCGAACAGGAATTTTATGAAAGTGAAATTACCCGGAATAAGGAAAATTTAATGGAACTGCGTACCAATCGTGAAAACCTGGAAAAATTTGCCCGCGAGAAGTATTTTATGAAGCGTGATAATGAAGAGGTTTTTGTAATTCTAGCACCAAGAAGTTAAGTTCAATGATATTTTATTGGGATCTGTTCTGATTGTCTGAAGCTATTTGATTAGTATCAACGATATTCACCGAATACTTTTCTCATCACATCTGAAATTTCACCCAAGGTGGCATAGTTTTCTACAGCTAGAATAATCCCCGGCATCAGATTCGTTCCATCTTTTGCATCTTGTTCCACTTGAGTCAGACAACTTTTCACTTTGGAATTATCTCGTTGTGACTTCAATGTATTTATCTTTTCTATCTGAACCTGACGAATAGAATCATCCACAGAAAATATTTTATCGAAAGCAGGCTCTTCCTTTTCAAATTGATTCACTCCAACCAGAATCCTCTCCCCATTTTGAATTGACTTCTGATATAAATAGGAAGCACCTGCAATTTCATTTTGTATGTATCCTGCTTCAATCGCCTTTACTGATCCACCCATCGCATCAATCTTGTTAATGTAGTCCCAGGCTTTCTTCTCTAGTTCATCAGTAAGTGATTCAATAAAATAAGAACCTCCTAACGGATCAACAGTTTCAGTGACGCCACTCTCATACCCAATTATTTGCTGCGTTCTGAGAGCCAGTCCGGCTGCCTCTTCAGTTGGCAAACTCAAAGCTTCATCATAGCCATTCGTATGTAGAGATTGAGTCCCGCCTAAGACAGCTGATAATGCCTGCAATGTCACCCGCATGATATTGTTCATTGGTTGCTGGGCAGTTAAAGTGGAACCGCCTGTTTGAGTATGAAAGCGCAACATCATAGCTCTGTCATCAGTGGCTCCGAGATCTTTCATGATCTTAGCCCACATGCGCCTGGCAGCCCTGAATTTAGCAACTTCCTGAAATAAATTATTATGCGCGTTGAAAAAGAAAGATAAACGCTTTCCAAATACATCTATGTCCAATCCTTTTGCCAAGGCTGCCTTCACATATGCCTTGCCATTAGCAAGTGTAAAGGCAAGTTCCTGTGCAGCAGTAGAACCTGCTTCACGAATGTGGTAACCGGAAATTGATATAGTGTTCCAGCGGGGAATCTCCTTGCTGCAATACTCAAAAATATCTGTGATGATCCGCATACTTGGCTGCGGCGGATAAATATAAGTACCCCGGGCGGCATATTCTTTCAATATATCATTCTGGATTGTTCCACTTATCTTTTTAAGGTCCGCTCCTTGTTTCTTTGCCAGGGCAATATAGAAAGCAAGTAAAATGGAAGCAGTCGAATTGATGGTCATGGATGTTGTAATTTTCTCCAACCCAATACCCTCAAATAAAAGTTCCATATCCTTCAGACTGTCAATTGCAACTCCGGCCTTCCCGACTTCTCCTTCTGACAAGGCATGATCAGAATCATAGCCAATCTGTGTCGGCAGATCAAATGCTACAGAAAGTCCTGTGGTACCTTGTCCTAAAAGATAATGATACCGTTTGTTAGACTCTTCCGCGGTTGAAAATCCTGCATACTGCCTCATTGTCCACAAGCGACTACGAAACATATCAGGTTGTACTCCGCGGGTGAAGGGAAATTCTCCAGGCATTTCAGTTAATGGAATGTGTTCAGTATAAACCCTGCGAACCTCTACCCCACTGTCAGTGATAATTTTTTTCTCCTCTGTATTTTCTTGCTTCATGAAATTATGATTACCAAAATAAAATTTATTAAGTACTTAAAAAAATTCTATTCAAGCATCTGTCTGGCTTCTGCCTTGATAAAATCAATGGCCTGTTGAGTAGGTGTTTCCTCCAGTTTAATGACTTGCTCAAAAATCTGAGTACTCATTTGAATACTACTTGCGTTATTACCGGCAAGCTTGAATGAAAGATGAAAAAGCTTAATCATTGTTTCCTTCGCGCTGATTACTTCAGCCCATGCTTCTTCTGAAACATAAAGCTGTTGAGAAAGATTATGTTCATATTCAGCACGGACCGTGGCCAGTAAGTCTGAATGTAATTGGACTGCCGACAGACCACTTCTATTCACACGTAAAAGAATACTGTTTGGAGAGATTCTTTCCAGAAACAGTATCAGCCTTTCACACGCTTGCAATTTTAAGGGTTGCGAGTCGCGCCAACGGGTATTTTTCTCTTCTGCCAGCTTCATTTTCAAGTCACGCTCCAGAAAACTCTTTACCTCCGTAGTATGAGCATCAATAAATCTTTTGACAACAACAAACATGGCTACCAGTACCAACATTGCCGGTACAAAATACATCAATACTTCACCCAATTCTTCCATATTAATTTAGTCTTTTCTGATCATTAACTTAATGTATCCATCATCTATCGAACTGAATGAAAACAGCTGCATTTGGTATCTACCAGGCGCGATGAATTGTTGTCGCGTCAAATAAATGACGAAAGATCCCTTGTTCCACTGCATTAAAATTTTCCTTCCTCCTTTCAAATACCCTTTGTGCAACTTCCATAGCTTCCTCCAAACGATAGGTGCTGAATCCTTCTGATCCTCCCCAGGAAAATGACGGAATATATTTCTGCGGAAATCCATTACCGAAAATATTCGCGCTCACCCCGACAACGGTTCCGGTGTTAAACATCGTATTAATACTACACTTTGAATGATCCCCCATAATTAAACCGCAAAATTGAAGTCCGGAATTAATATAATCTTCCTCCTCGAAGCTCCATATCTTAACCATTGAGTAATTATTCTTCAGATTGGAATTGTTGGAATCCGCACCCAGATTGCACCATTCACCTATGACAGAGTTCCCGAGGAAACCATCATGTGCCTTATTGGAATAACCAGCGATTACTGAGTTATTGATCTCTCCACCTACTTTACAATGTGGGCCAATTGTTGTGGCTCCGTAAACCTTCGCGCCCATCTTTAATTGAGAATGCTGTCCTAAAGAAAACGATCCACGTACCATAGCACCTTCCATAATCTCTGAATCCTTGTCCAGATAAATAAATCCTGACCCGGCGTTAAGGACTGCGCATTCTACATTGGCTCCTTCTTCTAAAAAAATATTCTCCGCGTTCATTAGCCTATTCGTTGATGATATCGGTTGAGATTTTCTACCCTTAGTTATCAAACGGAAATCGTCCGCAATAGCTTGTTCATTCCTGGAAAAAATATCCCAGCAATGCCGGATTTGCATAATAGCCTCCTTATACTCTACTACATCTGAGTGTGCGTGTACTTTTTTAGTAGAAAACACTTTTGCGGCATGTGCATTAGTGTTGAATGCGATCAGGATTCCTCCTTTTACCAATTGTTGTCCATCTTTTAAGGACTGTATAGTCTCTATCAATGCTGAATCCGGTGAGACAGAACCATTAATGAAAAGATTCTCTTCCTCTATTCGGACAGGATACTTAACTGAAAGATACTTTTCCGTCAGCCATGAGTACTCTCCACTGATATATTTTTGCCACTTTTCACGGATTGTTAAAATACCGAGCCTTAGTTCTGACACGGGACGGGTAAATGTCAAAGGGAGAAGTCCAGTCCTTGTCTCATCTTCAAAAAATATTATATTCATAACGATAGAATTGTTTGTCAAAATTAACTATTGTTCCCCAAAAAAAAAGTCCCCGTAGAAATACGGAGACTATTTAATATGAATGAAGCATATATTACTTCTTTACTTCCTGCTTTTTCGCGTAACGGTTACGGAATTTATCCACACGACCCGCTGTATCAATAAGTTTCATCTTTCCGGTATAAAAAGGATGCGACATGTGGCTGATCTCCAGCTTTACCAGTGGATACTCTTTACCGTCAGTCCATTTAATTGTGTCCTTTGTGTCCACGGTAGAACGGGTCATAAAGCTATAATCGCAGGAAATGTCCTTGAATACAACCATGCGATAGTTCTCAGGATGGATATCTTTCTTCATTTTTTTGTCTTTTAAGGGTTGCAAATGTAGCTAATTATATCTGAATTCCAAAGAAATTGAGAGAAAATACATTCAACACACTCTTGAATACGGTATTGATTATCAGTTATTTACATGAAATATCTTGAAAAAAAGCGAAGACTTTCAGGTCAAAGAAACAATATCAGAACAAAGCCGGGCTTGAGTCTCCTGTATTAATTTTATGATATTTCGCTACATGAATACTTGCCAATTCACCAGTTCTGTTCTATATTGGTTCACTGTTTGGCAAACATGCAATTGCCATGATACGCACCCCACCAAAACAATTATTAATTTTGGGAATCGCCCTTAAAAAACCGGGCGATATAAATAGCTCTGAAGGTATGAAGGAAGAAATTATTTCCAAATTAGAAGAACTCGTAAAGGAAAAAATTCAGGAAGAAGTTTTTTCCAAAGCAGATGAACTGAAGAATAATTACCTCGCGGAATGCGAAAAAGTTAATCAGGATCTTTTACAAAAATTCCTGAATGATGGCGGTAATGCAGATGACTTTGAGGCACCCAAAGATCCGCATGACGATCGTTTTAATGAATTACTTCATATTCTTTCCGACAGGGAAAAAATGTTGAAGAAAATAAAGACGGAAGAAGTTCATTCGCGCATCAAAGCGAAAGAACAAGTCATCACTGATCTCGAAAAATTAATAGCGGAAGAAACGAATATCGGTAAGGCCTTCTCGCATTTCAACGAGCTTCAGGCCAAGTGGAACGAAATCGGTAATGTACCGAATCGGGATTATAAAAACATTCAGAGTGTCTACCATAGACACGTACACAACTTCTATTACAACATGAAGTTGAGTAAAGATTTGAGGGAGTTGGATTTCAAAAGAAACCTCGAACACCGCAATCAACTGCTCACGAAAATTGAAGCCTTGCTTCAAATTGAATCCATCAACGGTATAGAAAGAATGATTAGTCTTTACCGTATGGAATGGTCTGAACTTGGCCCAACTCCTCCTGAAACCATTGATGAATTACGCAAACGATATCGTGAACTCATCGGACAGGTGTTCCAGAAAATTCGTGACCATTACCAGATAAGACAGAAAGAAGAAACCGCTAACCTTGCCTTGAAACAAACTCTTCTTGAAAGAGCTAAAGGTATTGCCGCCGAAGAATTCGACAAGCCTAAACAATGGCAGACGATGACTGATACTCTTAATGGTGTTTTTGAAGAATGGAAAAAGATCGGATATGGTCCGAAAAAAGAAAACGATAAAATCTGGCATGAATTCAGAGCGGCATTAAACACTTTCTACGGTAAGAAAAGGGAGTTCTTTAATGCGATTAAAAAAACTCAAAAAGAAAACAAAGACAAGAAACTGGCAATCATCAGCAAGGCTGAAGAAATTGCAGGTTCCCAACACGAAAACTGGGAGGACGTTACCAAGGATATTCTCAACCTTCAAAGCGAGTGGAAAAATGCCGGCCATGTTGAGCCCTGGGAGGAAAACAGATTGTGGAAAAAATTTCGCGACGCCTGTGATAAATTTTTTAACGTTAAGCGCGAACAATATAAATCACGTGATTCGGAACAAATCCAGAATCTGGAGAAAAAAGAAGAACTCGTTAAACGTGTTGAAGAATTCCAGCCTTCAGGAAATGCTGAAGAAGATCTGAGTGCTTTGCGTGCATTTTCTGAAGAATGGAAAGGAATTTCTCATGTGCCTTTTAAAGAAAAACAAAAGATCTGGGAGAAATTCAAAAACGCACTTGACACGAAGTATGATGGTGTTAAAATGGAGAATAAGGACAGGCATCTTCATAAGTTTCGGAATAATGTCGAGATGCTTTCCCGCTCCGATGATTCAGGAAACCTCATGAGGAAAGAACATAATCTGATTAAGGATAAAATCCACAAACTTCAGGCTATGATCAATCAATACGAAAACAACCTTGGCTTTTTTCGCAATTCAAAAAATATGGGCGGACTTTTAGTAGAGGTTGAAAATAATTTATCAAATGCGAAAGAAGAGCTGAAGCTTTTACAGGAAAAGCTGAAGATGTTCACGACGGCTTAAAAATCATTTTAATTAAGTGCCAGTGTATCTTGATTTGGCGTAATGCCGGACTCAATATATCGCGTATTGCCTCGTTATTATTGCTCTCAAACAATTCATCTGCACTTTTTCTCCCATTCAAAAGGATAGCTTATCTTTACTCTCTATGAAAAAAGTGTTGTCGCGCATTCTTCCACTGTTTGTTTTTTTTATCATTCTTCTCAATGCATGTAAGAAAGAGGACTTCGACACCAACACCGATGCCAAACTAGAATTCTCACAGGACACAATCGTTTTTGATACAGTATTTACAACGGTTGGAAGTTCTACAGAGGTATTTATAGTTTATAACACAAGTAAAAAAGCCATACGCATTACTTCCCTTCGACTGGCAACCGGAAACTCCTCCCCGTTCCGGCTCAATGTAGATGGTTTGGCTGGTCGTGAATTCAATGATATTGAGATCGGAGCGAATGATAGTATTTTCATTTTTGTAGAAGTAACTGTCGACCCGAACAATCTTTCTACTCCTCTGGTCATTACGGATTCTATTTTGTTTGAAACAAATGGTAACTTTCAGGATGTTGACCTTGTCGCATGGGGTCAGGATGCCTATTTCCATAGTCCTTATGGAAATTCAGGAGGCGCGGGTACACTCTTTGTACTTCCCTGTAACGATGTATGGAGTAAGGATAAACCCCATGTTATTTATGGCTACGCATTGATAGATTCAGCTTGCTCGCTCACTATCAAGGAAGGTACAATGGTTTATGTGCATCCGGGTTCAGGTATCATTGTCTTATCCTCCGGAACATTAAAAATTAATGGAACCCAAACGGAACCGGTAAACATTCAGGGTGACCGGCTCGGTGAAGCTTATAAGGATATTCCGGGACAATGGGATCTCATTTGGTTATCCAATCTTACCGTTGAAAATTTATTAGGCACAAGCGATGTACCGGGTCGTGGTTCTCTGAATTCTGAAATTAAACACGCGATCATCAAAAATGGAAATGTGGGTCTTCGTGTAGATAGTTTTTATACTCCCGGACAACCGAGTTTGCGCATGGAAAACTCAATCATAAAGAATATGGTTGGCGCAGGAATTTCTTTGAATGGAT
>CAYHFJ010000127.1:0-9824 GCA_964355885.1 uncultured Flavobacteriales bacterium | reverse complement strand
CAGCGATACTCGCGGATAATAACATTCGCTTTTTACTTACTGCATCTGAAATTGGAAGTATATTCAAAAAAGGCGCGACAATATCAGCTGCAATGGGTGGATGCCAGGCAGAGATTGGAGTTTCTTCAGCGATGGCTGCAGGTGCTCTGACAGAACTTTTAGGAGGCAACCCTATGCAGGTGATAATGGCTGCTGAAATCGCGATGGAACATCACCTTGGATTAACCTGCGACCCGATCAAAGGTCTCGTGCAGATTCCCTGCATTGAACGTAATACTATGGGTGCGATGAAAGCAATCACTGCCTCTCAGCTTGCATTAAATTCTGATCCCTCGAAAGCCAAAGTTTCCCTTGACGATGTAGTAAAAACGATGTGGCACACAGCTTTAGAAATGAATAATAAATTTAAAGAAACCGCTGAGGGTGGATTGGCAACGAATGTGCCGATTAGTTTGAGTGAGTGTTAGATACATTTTCTAAAATTTGTTTAAATTTTAGTCGGACAATAGTGTTAATTTATTTGTTTGGAATTTTAATAATAAATGTGCTGCCCTCACCGACTTCAGATTGCACTTCAATATGTCCCTTCAACTTTTTAACGGCTTCAATAACAATATATAATCCCAATCCGGACCCTACAGAATCTTCTGAAACGCGGTAGAACATATCAAAGATTTTCTCATGCAAATCTTTCCTGATTCCAATGCCATTATCACGTATTATGATTCCTGTTTCTGTATCAGAAGTATCTACTTTAATATCTACAAATGGATTCGGCATTTGTGGATTCTGATATCGAATTGCATTAGAAACCAGATTGTTTAAAATGATATTCAGGCGACTTTTATCACTTTTTACAGGGATCGAACTATTAATGCTAATAGAAATGTCAACTTGCCTGTTTGTTCCACCCATAAATTTTAAATTCTGGGTTATATCAGCGAGGAGTTCATTAAAGTTAATATCCTCTTTCTTGACATCTGTACGAGAGTTACGTGAGTAATCGAGAATATCGGTTATGAATCCATCTAATTTTCTAATATTCTTTTTAAGCATTCCAAGGTGTACCAACATATTTTCATCTGTTGTATCATCTTCAGAAATCTCAATGACACCTAACATGGAGCTAAGAGGTGCGCGAAGATCATGTGAAACACTATATACAAACTTATCTAATTCAGAATTGGACCTTTTGAGTTCTATGATATTTTTTTCCAGTTCCTGCTCAGTATTTTTTCTATCGGTCACATCCTGAACAGTACCATGCATTTTTATGGCTTCCCCTTCTTCATTAGTAATAGTTTTACCATTTGCATAAATATTTTTGATCCGCCCATCCTTCATCATCAATCGAGCTTCATAATGATATGGCTGATGTGATTCACAAGCTTTACAAAAAGCGTCATTCACCATCGTTCTATCATCAGGATGGATTAGATCAAGATAACCTTCCCATTCTGTTGGATATGATTCAGCAGTGCATTCGTAAATTTTATAAAACACATCAGAACGAAGAAAGGTATGAGATTTTATATCCAAAATCCAACTTCCAAGCTGAGCAATCTTTTGTGACTCTGTCAGACGATCAATAGTTATTTTGAGTTTATCATTTATCTCAATAAGTTCAGCCTGATATTTTTCTCTTTCAGTTACATCCCGTAAAAAAGCTTGAGTACCTACAATTTTGCTTCCATCATATTTTGGAACTGCATTTCCTTCAAGCATAATATCAGTTCCCTCCTTGGTAATAAACACCGTTCGTATATTAGCCAGCGATTCACCTTTCAGAACCTCTAGAAATGTACTCGTGCAGATAGGAAGATGCTCTGGAGAAATCACATCAAATATTGTCATGTCAGACAACTCTTCACTCGTATAGCCCATTGTATTAAGCCACGAATTATTCACGAACTCAAAAGCTCCCTCAGCATTAACACTCTGAATCAAGTCATTGCTGCTCTGAATGATCGTTCTGTAATTCGCTTCTTTCTCAGCAAGCTGTATTTCAGACATCTTCTTCTCAGTAATATCAATTCGAATGGAGAGATATTGATATGGCTTACCGGCTTGATTTAGAAATGGAACAATGGTTGAATCTACCCAATATAAAGAACCATCTTTGGCTTTATTTTTAATCTCGCCTCTCCAAACTGCACCGTTGGCAATTGTTTTCCAAAGTTCATTAAAAAAATCCTTTGTATGATACCCGGAGTTAATAATCCTAAGATCCTTCCCTACTAATTCATCAAAAGTATATCCGGAGGTTTTACAGAAATTCTGATTAGCGTATGTAATTGAACCCTTTTGATCAGTGATAGCTACGTTCAAACACTGATCTAATGCCTCTCTGTAATCTCCGGTTTCTTTCCGGCTTTTGCGTAAGTCCAATTCCCCTTTTATTCTTTCCGTGACATCGCGCAATAATCCTTCATGGTAAATTACCTTTCCATCATCATCAGAAATATACTGCCCACGATCTTCCACCCATATTTCAGTCCCATCTTTTTTCTTTAATCGAAATATGGAAATACCATCCTTTCTCTCCTGTTCAATCGCGGCATCTCTTTCACTTGATTCAAAATATAATTGGGACTTAATATCAATTTCCAATAGCTCCTCTTTGCTGGAATAACCGAGCATTTTGACAAGTGCAGGATTTACTTCGATAAATTTACCCTCCATAGAGCTTTTATAAAATCCATCGAGCATTTTTTCGAAAAGATTTTGAAATTTATTTTCACTATAAGAAGTTGCAATCTCTGCATTTTTTCTCTTTGTAACATCAAAAGTTACTCCATCGATACGAATCAGATTCCCTGAGGTGTCAAGCGTAGGAGATATTTTAGTTTCGACCCAACGCAAAGAACCGTCCTTATGATGAATACGATATTCAATAGAAATTGATTCCCCTGCATAGAGCGCGGAAAAACTATTATTAAAATTACCTTTGTCCTCCTCTACTACGAGTTCTTGCCACAAATTCGAATTCGCTTTAAAATCCGCAAGAGGATACCCATAGACTTTTTCACAAGCGGGAGACATTTGCAATAATTTATTTTCTGAAAATCCCAACGAAAAAAACACTTCTTCCATTTTATCGAAGAGAGCTGTAAGGTCTTCATGCGCCTGCCTCTGGGATCGGTTCAGCTCTATCATCTCCGCTGAACTTATCTCAATTGAACGTTCAAGCATCAATCGATCCTGCTCAAAATGATCGTAAGAAGCACTAACGGACTTTAAGAAAATTGCAATTTCATCCGACATAGAGGAAATGTCAAGATGCTTTTGCATTTGTCTCTGTAACAGTTTATTTAACATTACTAATACCTGTTAATTCATGGTTTGGGACAACTATTCTTCTCTGAATGTGGTTATTGTCATTGTTTGATTATGCAACTCACATTTAGAAAAGTTAAATGAAGGTGCTATTTCACCATAAGAATAAAATCCGGTGATAGCGGTTTTGTCACCATAGACAGCACGCACTACCTCAACCTCCTCCTCGATACGTTGATCAAGCACCAATTTACGACCGACACAACTGATGAGGATAGCCAATTCAGGTTTGTGATTTGGCATACTATTATGTGCAGCATTAGATGAGCCTTCAATTAAGCGGTCAAAATTGGCTTTCATCAACCTGGCATAATTTCCTTCAGGCATATTTCCGGCAAAAGTTAAACTCTTCTCCTCTTCATTAATATTCAAAATCGTTCGTACCAATGCGTCATCGGAATCTTTCGCTCTTATACTTAATGGATACAACAGACCAGAACCAGGTAAGTCCTTCGCCTGTTCACCAAGGTATTTTTTGTAAATATCTAACGCGGGCTTACCATCTAATTCAAAAAGCACATTGGCTTTTGACTTGGTGATAACTCTTTCTGGACCAAATGAGTCCCAACCACCTACACTACCATAAGTGACGATGAGTGAACCATAAAATCCTATAGCTACAATCATTCCTTCACTTGGTGCATTGTTCAATCCGACGAGGGTAGATTTAAAATTTGAACCATCCCCGGCCAGACCACCGGTAATGATAGTTTCTTTTGGAAAAACACTTTGCAATCCCATCACCAGCTCGCTGCCATTTACAAGTTGTCCATCTGAAATAATAAGTACGTTTTTAAGTTTCAGTGGATCCAGTTGAGTCGCCAATGCGCAACCTGCCTCAAAACTATTACTATGCTCCTTAATATTTACTGTAGCGGTTTTAAGTCTTGTATTGTCAAATTTAATTGCTGTAAGGGAAATTGTTTCATCACTTACCGTAACATCCATAATCTCTCCTGATGTAGAATTCATGATCAGATTCGCATTTGGATATTCACTTCGCAAACTCATATATACAGATTGATCCAGGAGCAAGGTTTTGCTTCCAAAAACAATCACGAGATCGCTTGTTGCCGCGATAAATTCATCATTTCTGATGGTTTTCCATCCCTTTAATTTCGAAAAACTTCTTTGTTCGATTTTCATGTGATTTGTTTAAAATTATGTAGAACTGTATAACGGTTGCATGAAACAGTAGTTACTTGAATTTCTTCCTAAAGCAGTACAATTCTTACAACTAAATCCCAATTTTTTTGTAGTTAAACCAACTAGAAAAATGCGGTAATGTCATTCAGATCAACGATTTAATTCGAAATAAATTGATTAAAACAAACCCATTGATTTTCGATATTCTGGCCAGAATGAATCAGATTCCTATTCGTTTCGACGAATAAGGAATACTTTTGATCCAACAACTGACAAAGTCAAAAAACTATCTTCAACTGATCCAACGCTATAATCAAAGAAAAATCAATTTGAAAATTATCAATCAATTATACTAAACCTTGTAAGTCTGACAAATTGAACAGAGGAACATTTAAGAAAATATACACCCTTGCTTAAACCATTGGTAGATAAAATAGCTATTTGATTTCCTTGAAGGTTCCAATGTCTTATCACTTTCCCTTCCGTAGAATAAAGTTCCAATTTTACTAGTCCCGTAATGGTACTTAAATCAATTGCAAATTTTTCTTTTGCAGGATTGGGATAAACACTGATTTGCGATTCATTGTCCTGATCAGCAAAGCCGGTACAAAGTAATACATTCATTTTATCAATTTCTGAATTTGAACAATCGTTCGTATCAGTATATGTGTAAGTGAGATAATAATTTCCCTGACCGGTGGTAGAAGGATTAAAAAGATTTCCTGATACGACACCGGGACCAGAATAAGTTCCACCTACCGGCTGACCACCACTTAGAATCAGAGCGGGATCGAAGGTGCATAAAGAATCCTGTGCTAAAATAAAAGTAACAATCGGTGGAGGGTTGACTCTCACCAATGTTGATAATGTCGCGGAACAATTATTATTATCTCTAATGGTGAGAGAATAAACACCCATCTGAGAAGATGAAGCAACAGGTATATCAGGATTTTGAACAGTTGAGGTGAATCCATTCGGACCAGACCATGAAAAAGAACTTCCTCCTGTAGCGTAGAGATGAATTGGTCTGCCTTCACAAACCGGACTGTTACTGGAAACAGGACTCGGAGAAGGAATTCCAATCATTCCAAGCCGAACGGAGATACTATGGTCATTGTAATTAGCAACGGCTATGTCCTGCCTCCTGTCTCCGTTAAAATCACCTGCAACAACGCAAACCGGATAGGAGCCTACAGCTACCTGGGTATTTCCATAAAATCCTCCTGCCCCGTCACCAAGTCGTATGGATACTTTATTTATAAAATAATTTGATATAGCCAGATCAAGATGATTGTCGCCATTAAAATTTCCGATGGCAATTGAATAAGGGCCGGCATTAATTGGAAAGTCAGTACTGCCGGTAAAAGTACCCGAGCCATTGCCTAATCTGATTGAAACTGTGTTGGAAGAATAATTTGCCACCGCGAGGTCTGTATTTCCATCACTGTTGAAATCTCCACTTACAACTGTATATGGATTATACCCTACAGATACATCAGCAGCGGAGATAAACCCGCCCACACCATTTCCCAATCGAATAGATACAGTCTGAGATCCGCTGTTTGTCACTGCCAGATCCTGCCTGCCATCATTATTGAAATCAGAAATAGCAACACACTCAGGGTATGTACCAACAGGGATAGTCGCTGTCACCGCGAAATTACCTCCACCATCACCGGTACAAATAGAAACTGAATTACTTAGAAAATTAGTAACTGCAAAATCTTGTTTACCATCCAGATTAAAATCTCCAATGGAAATAATTTTCGGAGAACTGCCCACATGAACATTTGGCATGCTGAGGAATGCACCGGTACCATCTCCCAGACGGACAGCAACCAGATCCGCACCCTCATTGCTAACCAGAAAATCTTGCTTTCCGTCACTGTCAAAATCACCAACAGCAAGGGCATACGGATGTGAACTGACAGGTTCTTCCGTATTGCCTGAAAAACCACCATTACCATTCCCCAGACGGATGGAAACGGAATTGTAACCAATGTGAGCAGCAAGCAGATCCTGTTTGTTATCTCCGTTAAAATCACCTATTGCAATACCTGTTAAGTTAGGTCTTATGATTGGGTAATTTGTATTGCCATTAAATCTTCCATCGCTGCATTCTGTATTATTAACTATAAGTGTAAATGTTTTTATTGTACTTGTACCGGAGGAACTGAAAGCCTTTACAGTAATGGTGTAATTGCCTACAGGTTTGGCATCTGTAATCGAAACTCTGCCTGTTGATGCTATTGCTGTTAGAATACCTGAAAAATCTCCGGAAGCAAAAACAGCTATTTTTACGGTATTGACCGGAACAGAAACCGGATTAACACTTGTATCACGACCAACTCCCAAAGTGATGGGCATATAGTTTCCCAACACTTGTGCAGATGTGGTAAGAGTTAAAAGCGAGAAAAACAGTGTAATGAATCGCTTCATCTGAATTGATTTATGATGAATTTGTATACTCTCTAAGATACAGGATATTTCTATGTAGTCTCTTGTTTCTCTTAGAAAAAAGCAGGAATTAACGATAATCAACAAAAATATTATTTTCCCCGCGAATCTCCTACCCCAATAAATGGAACCGCACCGGCACCGGTAACTTCAGGAAGTACTCCATTCCATTTATCAATTGCTTTCAGATTCGCTTCAATCTTTCTCAACTCGATCAGGTCAGGAGAAATATTCATCTTTTGAAGACGCAAAGCTTCCGCTTCAGCAGTTGCGGCGGTGATTGTTTGTTCCGCTTCAACCTTAATTCTGTCCAGATCACGCTTAGCTTTCAGTGCATTCTGTTCGGCAGTTTGCTTTGCTTCAATAGCATCGGTAAATATTTTGGAGAAATTGAATGATACAATTGAGAATGCATCAACGGCAATATTAGATGTGAGCAGTCTGGCTTTGAGAGCCTCCTGCATTTCAGCACTCACAGCCGGTCTTTTTGTAATTAGTTCTTCCGCGGAATAGCGGGCAGTGACAGCCTTCATCACTTCCTGAATAGCAGGGTCAATGATCCGTTCTTTGAACTCCACACCAATCGATTGATAAACAATATTAGCTCTATCCGGGATGATGTGGTAATTAAGTGCAACAGACATAGCAACATCCTGCAAATCTGAAGATGCAGAAGCGGCATCAGTAACTGCTTTCTGAATTTTTACATCCATTATTATCACCTCCTGCATCAGCGGAACTCGAAAGTGCATCCCCTCATTCAGGACTTGATCCTGCACAGCGCCGAAATTAAGTACGATGCCTCTCTCTCCTGCCCCAATCTGAAACCAGGGTTTTATAATCAGTAATAAGATGAATAAGATTGCGAGGATAAAATATTTTCTCCATGAACCTTTTGTTAATTTATAGATGATTGCATCTAAATCGTTATTGGCCATTTTTGTTATTATAAAATAAGTCAGGAACTGAATGAACAATAAAACTTGTCATTCCGGAACAGGTCAAAGATAAAAATAATGGAACGACCGGCAACCTATTTCTGATCTGATTTATAAGGGAATCAAGTCATTTGCCAGGATTTTTTCTTTAGATGTCTTTTGAACATCTTCTCAATTTCCACTGCCCAAAAAACAACGCTTGAAACAAGAACAGTGATTCCTAATTCATACAAAGTCAGAGGTTGAGTTTTGAAAATAATATTAAAAAAAGGTGTGTAGATTATCATCAACTGTAAGCCTATTGTTAAAATCAAGGCTCCCAGCATTGGTTTGTTTGAGAACACCCCTATTTTAAAAATGGATTCCGATTCAGATCGAATTGCCATCACATGACCCATCTGGCTCAGGCATAAGACAGTGAATGCCATCGTTTGCCAATGAGTGTTTTCATTGTTGATAGCCCATGCCTGCATACCAATCGTAATGATACCCATCAAAAATCCTACCCACAAAATATGTGTTGCCATGCCACCGGAAAAAATATTTTGTATCGGGCTTCTTGGGGGGCGTTTCATTATATTGGCTTCTACGGGTTCTGATGCAAGGGCTAATCCAGGCAAACCATCGGTTACTAAATTTATCCAAAGGATATGTATAGCCAACAAAGGAATTGGTAAACCGAAGAAAGGAGCCAGAAAAATTGCCCATATCTCACCGGAATTTCCCGTCATTATGTACTTTATAAATTTTAAAATATTATCAAAAATTCTTCGTCCGTGCTTTACCGCTACGACGATAGTAGCGAAATTGTCGTCCAATAAAATCATATGGGCAGCTTCCTTTGATACCTCCGATCCGTTTATTCCCATCGCAATGCCAATGTCGGCATTTTTAAGTGCCGGTGCATCATTCACTCCATCACCGGTCATCGCTACAAATTGATTTTTCTTTTGCAACGTATTAACAATTTTCAATTTTTGTGCAGGATTGACACGAGCATAAACTCTGACTCTCTCCACTATCTTTTCAAACTCATCCCGCATCAATTTAGCAAGTTCCGAACCGGTTAAAACTAAATCATTTTCGGAATTAAAAATACCCAATTGCTTAGCAATTGACTGTGCAGTGAGTTTATGATCTCCGGTGATCATTACCGGAATAATTCCTGCCTCTTTGCATTCTGCAACAGCCTTTTTGGCCTCTTCTCTAGGAGGATCTATCATCCCCGCAAAACCAATGAATGACAAAGATGTTTCGATTTCATTAGCAAGCAACTTGTCCGGTAAAACAGGTATCAACTTCATAGCATATCCCAACACGCGATAACCTTGTTCGGCCATCTTGTTTACTCTTACATTAAATTCAGGAATAAACGAAGACTGACCGGCAAGCAATTTATTTAGTAAGACATCTACTGCACCTTTAGTTATGACAAGAACTCCCTTTTCAGTTTGATGAAAGGTAGTCATGCATTTTCTGGTTGAATCAAATGGCAGTTCAGCTACTCTTGGAAATTTTAACTCCAAAGAAGAGCGATCAAATTTATTCTGAAACGCATATTGAACAAGAGCTACTTCAGTTGAATCTCCCAACCAATTTCCCTCCTGATCCTTTGAAACATCATTATTCAGAGCCATCGCAGTCATCAATGCATCCCTTTCAAAATAAACAAATCCAGCTTCCTCAGGAGTTGTTTCAAAAACTTCCTGAACCGTCATTTTATTCAGAGTAAGTGTGCCGGTTTTATCTGTGCAGATATAGGTAACAGAGCCCAGCGTTTCCACAGCGGGAAGTTTACGGATGAGCGCATTGCTCCTGACTAACCTTTTAGCACCGAATGCAAGTGCGATTGTTACAAGTGCAGGCAATGCTTCGGGTATCGCTGCCACTGCGAGCGAAATAGATGTTAAAAGCATTACAATCAATTCCTCCCCCCTCAACCATCCA
>CAYHFJ010000126.1:0-9825 GCA_964355885.1 uncultured Flavobacteriales bacterium | reverse complement strand
AATGGCTGACCATCGTAGCCACAGGTCATCGGTTTCTCTGGATAAATTATCAAGGACTTGTAACGTATGATAAAAATTGTCTTTATGGCCTTGGCCATTAATGAATTCCACTCCGTGTAACAGGCACATTTGTGGAAAGAAAATTTGCAGTAGCCCGGTCTGGAATAACAAATCAAATCCTATGGATGGTTTATCGCTCAGGATTATTTTATTCAGTTCATCACTGATCCTTTCCATAGATAAAATCTTCAGCCTTTCTTTATTTCTGGAGATTGCTTCTAATTCATCTTTACCGATGGTAAAATGAAGTTGTGTTGCGAATCGGATTGCACGCATCATTCTCAGAGGGTCATCAGAAAAGGTAATATCAGGATCGAGTGGAGTGTGGATTATTTTATTGCTAAGATCATCTACACCATTAAATGGATCGATAAGTTCTCCAAAATTTTTCTCGTTCAGGTGAATTGCCATTGCATTAATTGTAAAATCACGCCGCTTCTGATCATCTTCAAGTGTTCCTGTTTCAACTATGGGTTTTCGGGATTCTGACCGGTAGGATTCCTTCCGTGCACCTACAAATTCAATTTCAAGATCATGGTATTTTATCATGGCTGTCCCGAAATTCTTGAAATAGCTTACATTAACTTTATCTCCCAGTCTATCTGCAACTCTTTTCGCTAGTTCAATACCGCTTCCAATGATTACAATATCTATATCTTTTGACTCACGATGCAGGAAAATATCTCTCACATACCCTCCAATAACATAAGCATTGGTGTCCATGGCCGCCGCCTCTTCAGCGATGATGGAAAAAATGGTATGATTTAAATGCTTTTTCATAGTATTTATCGAAATTCCTTCTAGGTATGTGGATTCAATTCAATAAGTCTTAAGGAGAATTATATTATTTTCTAATAAATTCAATTTGGCCATTTTGGCGTAATCGAATAATTGTGGATGGTTTATTTATTGTTCGTTCGTCTTGCCGCAAATTTACAATATAATCCACCCCGTTAAGTATGGTTGGAGTGATTTCATGAAAATTCGCCGGTGGTTTCTCCCCGCTTATATTCGCGGAGGTTGAAATAATTGGCTTACGTAATTTGTTGATCATCCTGACACAAAAATCATCCTTGCTGATTCTGATTGCAACACTTCCATCCCGGGCAATAGCGGAATCTGCCAGATTCCTTGCTGAATCAAACACGATACTCAAGGGACGTTCTGAGTATTCTATCAATTGCCAGGCTTGTTCAGGTACATTCCTGACATAGGATTCCAAACGATTTGCATTATCGAGCAGAACGATCATGTTTTTCGAATCCGTCCTTTTTTTTAATTTATATATTTTTTTCACGGCCTCATCATTGGTAGCATCACATCCGATTCCCCAGATAGTATCCGTTGGATATAATATTAATCCACCTGACTTTAAAACATCGACTGCTTTATTGATTTCGAATTGAAATTGTTCCATGCCTCAGGGAATAAGTCTTTGAACATCTATACTTAAAGCGCATTTAAAATGTCCTTCGGGGCATTTATTGAATCCGTGTATGCCACATGGTCTACACGATAAGTTTTCTAAAGTTTCAATGACTGAAGCACCCGGAGTAATCGGGCCAAAGCCAAATGATGGGACGGTAGAGCAAAATATTGCTGTAGTATTTGCCATCATTGCGGATGCCAAATGTAGCGGTGCGGAATCGTTAACATAATTCATCTTTGCATCTTTCATCAGTGCAGCGGATTCCAAAAAGGAAAATTTTCCTGCAAAATTTTCAATTATCCCTTCATGATTCGATCCCCTGATTCTTTCACAGAGTTCTTTTTCGGTCTGAGACCCTAATAAGTAAATCTTCTCATTTCTAAAACGCGATTTGTAGTAATCGATAAACTCGATCCATTTTTTTTCCGGAAATTTTTTTGTGAACCAAACTGATCCCGGAGCTATACAGATATAGGTTTCCTGTTTCAGATTTTTAACATTCTGAAAATCACTGAGGCCGGGGTAAAGTCTTGGATTAAACTGTGTGACACCGTTGATGTCAGCAATTATATCATGATTACGATCTATTTCATGTCTTCCATCGCCAATTTCATGTTTGAATTTTTTCGAAAAGAAAATTGAAAAGGGATTCTTATTAAATCCCCTTGTCTCCCTCGCGGCGGAAAATATCGTCAAAATACCTGTGCTTGAGAATCGTTGCAGGTTTATGAGAAGATCATATTTTTCTTTCCGGATCTGGAATATGAGCCTGAGCAGATTGGGTAATTTGTTTTTTGATTTATCCCAAACATGAATGAAATTTAGAAATGGGTGATCAGAAAATAAATTTTCATTACCCTTCCGCACCAGAATATCAAGTTTGAGTTCCGGATTTGAATGATGCAAGCTTTCCAGCAAGGCAGTTGAAAGTATCACATCGCCCGGGAAAGCAGTTTGCAGAAGGAGAACTTTTCTTATCATAAATTATACAGCGACATTATGTTCACGTAGTGCTTCATTAAGAGTAGTCTTTTTATCCGTACTCTCTTTTCTTTTACCAATTATAAGAGCACAAGGAACCTGATATTCACCTGCCGGAAATTTTTTTGTATAGGATCCGGGTATGACAACTGATCTCGCGGGAATTCGTCCTTTCGTTTCTACAGCCGTACCTGATGTGACATCAATGATTCTCGTGGACATAGTCAATACCACATTTGCGCCCAAGACCGATTCTTTTTCAACATGTACACCTTCAACAACAATGCTGCGGGATCCTATAAAACAGTCATCTTCAATAATAACCGGAGCTGCCTGAATGGGTTCCAAAACTCCTCCGATTCCGACTCCCCCGGACAGGTGCACGTTCTTTCCGATTTGAGCACAGGAACCTACGGTTGCCCATGTATCAACCATAGTTTCTGTATCAACATAGGCTCCAATGTTGACAAAAGAAGGCATCATTATAACCCCTCTGGCAAGATAGGCTCCGTAGCGGGCAATGCCATGCGGAACAACCCTTACACCTAATTTCTCGTAATCAGATTTCAAGAGCATTTTGTCGTAAAATTCCATGGGACCGGCATGGGTAGTGGCCATGGTTTGAATAGGAAAGTACAGAATTACTCCCTTTTTTATCCAGTCGTTAACTTTCCAATCTTTCCCATTTGGTTCGGCAACCCGTAACAGGCCTTTATCGAGCTTTTCTATAAGTTCCCTAATTGCAGCCTGAGTTTCACTATTCTTAAGGAGACTTCTGTTGTTCCAGGCCTTTTCGATGATTTCTTGCATGATTTTTTTATTAAAGTACAAAGAAAAACTTCCACTCTGAAAAACCAACCTTAAACTTCAATTATCTTTGCACCGCATGGATAGAATTATGGCCATTGATTTTGGTACAAAACGAGTCGGATTGGCTGTAACTGATCCGAATCAAATCATTGCCACCGCCTTAACAACAATTCATCCTGATAAAACAATTGAATTTATCAAGTCGTATATTCGCACAGAATCAGTGATTTGTTTCGTAGTAGGGGAGCCCAGACAAATGGATTATAGTCCTTCTGAAATAACTCCACAGATCGAACAGTTTATAAAGAAACTCAAAAAAGCATTCCCAGAGATAGCAGTAGAAAGAATTGATGAACGATTTAGCTCAAAAATAGCCATTGTGGCCTTGCGAGAGAGTGGATTGAAGAAAAGGGACAGACAAAGAAAAGATCTTGTGGATCAGGCTAGTGCTGTTATCCTTCTTCAATCCTGGATGGAACATAATAAACGTTGACTGAATTAGAATATGATATTTCCAATTATTGCATTCGGTGATCCTGTCCTGAAGAAAAAGGCAGCATTAATAAGTCAGGATTATCCGAATCTTAAGAAATTAATTGCTGATATGTTTGAGACAATGTATCATAGTAAGGGTGTCGGGTTGGCAGCTCCGCAAATTGGATTGTCCATTCGTTTGTTTGTCGCGGACGCAGCACCTTTTGAAGAGGAGGAAGTATTGGATTTTCGGGAAGTATTTATTAATCCGGTTATACGCTCTGAGGATGGGACACTCTGGAAATTTAATGAAGGTTGTCTGAGCATTCCACACATCCGTGAAGACGTACAACGAAAGGAAACCCTCACTATTGAGTACTACGATGAAAACTGGAAGTTCAAAGAAATTACCTACACCGGTTTAGCTGCCAGGATCATTCAACACGAGTATGATCATCTTGAAGGAGTGCTTTTTACAGACAGAATATCTCCTCTGAGAAGAAGACTTCTGAAAAACAAGTTGATGGAAATATCTAAAGGTAATGTTGACGTAGATTATAAAATGAAGTTTCCTGTATTTAAAAGATAATTGGTTTTAATTTTTAATCACATACAATAAGCCTAAAATATTGTTCAATAAAAATTAATCGAATAATTAACAGAAAAGAGAATGATGAAAAGAATTGTTTTAATCCTCAGTGTCCCATTCTTCGGACTCATTGCTTGTCAGACTGCACAGGAAAAGTTGACGGATAAAATCATGGCGAATGAACGAGCCTTATTCAATGATACATTAAAGACGTTAAACGATTCAATTGCTTTGAAGACGATTGAACTGTATGGATCTTTTGCCAATCAGTTTCCGGAAGACAGCAATTCGGTTGAATATTTATTTAAGTCCGCAGATCTGGCACTTGGAATCCAGAGAGCCTCAATAGCTCTTGAGTCACTCAGGTTATTAATTGAGAAATACCCTAAATCTGATAAAGCTTCTTCAGCTTTGTTCATGCAGGCGTTTATAAATGAAACTGTTTTGCAGGATAAGGAGAAAGCTAAGGAGTTATATTTGGGATTCATTGAAAAATATCCTGCACATCCGCTTCATTTGTCGGCCAAAGCTTCCTATGAACAGTTGGTGGCCGGGTTGAGTGATGAAGAATTGATTCGTCAATTTGAAATCAGGCAAGACAGTATTGAAACCTCTGCAAAATAAACCCATCTTATTAAATAGTTTTTTTAATTCACAAACTCTTCCTTCAATGTACGTTCCAGTTCATCGAAATTTACGTTCAACCGGATTTGACCTTCTTTTGCGATAGAGATTTCACCTGTTTCTTCTGAAACGACAATGGCCAGTGCATCACTTTGCTCAGTAATTCCGATAGCAGCTCTGTGACGCATTCCCAGGTGTCCGGGTAGTTCAATGTTTTCAGTGACAGGCAAAACGCATCTTGCCGCTTTGATTTGATTGTTCACAATAATGATGGAACCGTCATGTAATGGTGAGTTTTTAAAAAAGATACTTTCAATCAGTGTATGAGTGATTTCAGCATTCATCAATTCTCCGGTGTTTGTATAATATTTTAATTCCGAGGATTTAGCAAGCACCAATATTGCTCCGGTTTTTGTTTTTGACATTTGTCTGCACGCCTTTATAATGGCTGCAATATTCAATGGTGTACTTTTTGTCATCTGCCAGTTCCATGGCAGGATCTGACGCGTAAATGTATTTCGGGATAGAATATTATTCGTACCAAGTACTATTAAAAAACGTCTTACTTCTTGTTGGAAAACTATGATGAGTGCAATAAAACCAAGACTGATAAACTGTCCAAGAATCGTTCCGAGTAAGCCCATGTTTAAAACTTTTACGCAGATCCAATACAGAGCGTATACAGTTAAAAGCCCGATGAAAATATTAATCGCGACGCCACCTCGCAACAAGTTGTATAACTTGTAGAGTAGTAAGGTCACAATTACAATGTCGATGAGATCGACAAGGCGAATTGTTAAAAAGCCAATGTCAAAAAGATCCATAAATAAATGGAATTAGATTGATCGAAGTTCATAATTTTTAACAGAATCGAAGGAGGACTCCAGGGAAGTTTTAAACACTTTTCAGTTGTTCAACAAGCCTTACTGCTTCAGCAGCTTCCTTTACATCATGAACCCTCAGTATACTTGCTCCATTTAACAACGCGATAGTGTTTAATACAGTTGTCCCATTTAATGATTCTTCATTTTTTATTTTCAACACCTTTGAGATCATCGATTTCCTCGAGAGCCCTGCCAAAACAGGTGCTCCTGTTAAAGTCAGCAAGTGCAATTTTTTCAGGATCTGATAATTATGCTCAATCGATTTTCCAAATCCAAAACCGGGATCAATAATAATATCAATTTGGCCTAATTCACGAAGTTGTCTGATTCTTGAATTAAAGAAGTCAAGAATTTCTATAGTGACATCTTTATAAGCAGGAGCGATTTGCATTGTATTTGGCTCTCCCTGCATATGCATTAAGATGTATGGAACTCTCAAAGTGGCAACTGTAGAAAACATCTTCGGATCAAGATTGCCGCCGGAAATATCATTTATTATTGATGCCCCTGCTTCAACAGCCCTTTTTGCAATGGAAGAATAAAAAGTATCTATAGAAAAAATAACGTCAGGAAATTCTTTGATCAGTACTGTAAGAGGGCCTTCTAATCTCGCCCATTCCTCGGTCTCGTTAAGTCTGCGCGCTCCAGGGCGGGTTGATTGCCCTCCGATATCAATAATTGCTGCTCCCTGAAGAAGCATTGTTGAAGTATGATGAATATAGTCATGCAGAGAACTATTTTTTCCTCCATCATAGAATGAATCCGGGCTTAAGTTCAGTATTCCCATGATTGCCGCTGTTGATAAATCCAATAGCCTCCCTGAGCAGTTTAAGCTTTTCTTCATGTTAAAGTCTGTATCTTCGCAGGGCTTGTTCATTATATCGTCGGTTGATTTTAATGGTTGATTTACAGGCTTATGCATTAATATTATCTATGAAAGTACAAACAAATATTTCATCCGGCTCCAGGCCTCCTGACGTTGATCACGAACTTATGCAAATTTCTAAAACATCTGCCCAGTATGATCGGATTATGTCCGTATGCAAAGATATCTTTCTAAAAAAAATGAAAGACTATGGTACTGCCTGGAGGATACTCAGAGTTAGTTCTATTACGGATCAGATATTAATTAAGGCTCAGCGTATCAGAAGCATCGAGGAAAAGGGTAAGCAAAAAGTTGAGGATGGTATTGATTCTGAGTTCATAGGCATAATAAACTATTGTGTAATTGCTCTCATCCAGTTAGAAATGGGTAATGAGGAAAACCTGGAGATGCCGGTTGAACAGGTTATTCAACATTTTGAATCGCAAATTGCGAAATCAAAAAGGCTGATGGAGGATAAAAATCATGATTATGGAGAAGCATGGAGAGGAATGCGTACCAGCTCCATGACCGATCTGATTCTGATGAAGCTAATGCGGATTAAGCAGATTGAAGATAACAAAGGTGCAACTTTGATCAGCGAAGGTGTAGCAGCAAATTATTATGACATGATTAATTATGCTGTTTTTGCATTGATAAAAATGGATGAAGAAAAATTAACATAATTTTTTTGGTTAACTACTATTCTGATTCAAAGCAAAACTCTGATTTCTAAAAACTAAACACCTTATTGATCATATGAAAATCATCGCAAACTTATCCCGATTTTTTGTAGGAGTTCTTTTTATTATCTCAGGATTTATCAAAGCGAATGATCCTCTTGGATTCTCTTATAAATTAGATGAATACTTTCAGGTGTTTAATTTACCCTGGCTGAGTTCTGTATCCCTATTTCTTGCAATTGTAATTTGTGCTTTTGAAATAGGATTGGGAGTTGCAATGTTGATAGGGGCTAAAATGGTACATACAGCATGGTCATCTCTGGTGATGATCGTATTTTTCACATTTCTCACTTTTTATTCCTGGAAGTTTGATGTAGTAAAAGACTGTGGATGTTTTGGCGACGCTTTGCACCTCACTCCTTATCAATCATTCATGAAAGATATTCTTTTACTGATACTTATCTTCTTTATATTCCTTCAACGTAAACAGATATCTCCTTTGTTCGGGGATAAAGCGTCCACTTACATTGCTTATGCCGGCTTTATTTCTTCAGTAGTTTTTTCTATTTATTGTGTTCGTCATCTTCCAATAATCGATTTCAGACCTTATGCAATCGGAAAAAATATTCCGGAAGGAATGAAATTGCCCCCCAATGCCGTTACGGATAGTGTTGTGATGATGTTCATCTATGAGAAAGATGGAAAGCAACTGGAATTGGATATGGATGGAATTAAATCCATAGATGAAACATACAAGTTTGTTGACAGGAAAGATAAAGTTATCAGAGAAGGCGATAAACCTCCAATTCATGATTTCTCTATATCTACATCTGATGGAACTGATATTACGGATGATGTTCTTAAGCAGCCTGCAGTTTTTCTATTGGTAGCTTACGATATCAATGCCTCCAATGAAAAGATTCAGGCCAATGTAAATGATTTTGTGAATCTGTCCCGTAAGGAGGGTATTGAGTTTATCGGGCTGACGGCAAGTGTTGCGGATGATGTAGAGAAATTCCGTCACGCGCATAATTCAATGTTCGATTATCATTTTTGTGATGCAACGACTTTGAAAACTATGGTTCGTTCAAATCCGGGATTGATGCTTTTGAAAAAGGGTACCGTTGTTGCAATGTGGCATTACAACGATTTTCCTGCCTTCGATCAGGTGAAGACTACATATCTATCCAAGTGAATGCAAGAATAAATGTTTATGATCTACTGAATTATTTCTGATTGGGATGCTACAAAAAAGTCCCATATCGGATCGGATGGAGGCTTAGCGGTAAGTTTAATAATTTCTTTTTTTACGGGATGAAAAAATTCTGTTGTCCTGCTGTGAAGATGAATTGAAGCATCCTCATTCGATCTGTCAAACCCGTATTTAAGGTCACCCTTGATTGGACAACCCATCGATGCTAATTGAACCCTGATCTGATGATGCCGACCTGTAAGCGGATTAATCTCCAAGAGATAATAGTTGTCTGATTTTGATATGAGTTTATAGTCAAGCCAACAACGCTGCGAATCTTTTACTTCAGTTTCATAGGCTTTGCTTTTATTTCTTACCTGATCTTTTTTCAGATAATGGATAAGGGTTCCGGAATCGGAGGGAGGTTTGTTTTTAACTACGGCCCAATACGTTTTTTGAACCTTTTTTTCCCGGAATAATTCATTCAGTCGGGTAAGAGCTTTACTGGTTCTTGCAAATAGTACAACGCCACTTACGGGTCGATCGATTCTGTGGACAACACCAAGAAACACTTCTCCCGGTTTTTGGTATTTATCTTTAATGTATTCCTTAACAATTTCAGCTAATGTCTGATCACCTGTTTTATCGCCTTGAACGATATCTCCCGGTCGCTTGTTTACAGCAATGATATGATTGTCTTCGTAAAGAATTTCTAATGGACTCATCTATGGGGATCAGATTAGTTAATCAATTCAATGATAAGATTATTGCATTTATGGAATGTTTGTTTTCTTTCATGAACGAAAGTGCGGCAAATGTGTAAAGGTGAGAACTTATTAATACTGTTCTTTCTCATTTGGGAAGTCGCCACTTTTTACATCACTAATATATTGTTCAGTCGCGGATTTAATTTCATCATATAAATTAAGATAACGGCGTAGAAATCTCGGATGAAATTCATGCGTAATCCCTACCATATCATGAAACACAAGAACCTGTCCATCAACTCCGTTACCGGCTCCTATTCCAATTACAGGAATTTTAATCTCTTTTGCCACTTGTTCGGCAAGCTGTGCGGGAATTTTTTCTAATACCAAAGCAAAACAACCAATGTCAGCCAACATGTGTGCGTCTTCAATCAATCTTTGGGCTTCGGATTTTTCTTTTGCTCTTACTACATAGGTACCGAATTTGTAGATTGATTAGATCTACCTGCAGCATTACCAATAGCAACTGC
>CAYHFJ010000125.1:0-9836 GCA_964355885.1 uncultured Flavobacteriales bacterium | reverse complement strand
TCCTGAGAATACGGTCGGAGGCAACCTCCAGTCCGCCGGAAACCGCGATGCATCCCGATTTTTTCAGAAGGCAGCATAAATCAGCGGTAAACCTGGCCTCAAAACGGATGTTCGTCCACCAGACCACGGTAAGGTTTCTCCTCAGTATCTCAAGGGCCAGGTCGCGCAGCAACACGGGAGGGGCGGCTTCATCCGTAAAATGAAAGCCATGATGGCCGGTTTGGGCGATGATTGCTTCAATCCGGTCGCAAATCTCTGCCGGCTTTCCGGGGTCGTAGCGTTTGATGTAATCGAGGCTTACATCACAGAAGGTGCATTTGCCCCAGTAGCAGCCATGCGCCAGCATCAGCTTGTTCCACCGGCCGTCGTTCCACAGTCGGTGCATCGGGTTGGCCACCTCCATCACCGAAAGATAGTCCTGAAGCTTCAGTCCGGCGTAGTCGGGGGTGCCTGTTGCGGACTGAGCCACATCCGGCTCTGTGGATCCGTTTTGGAATACAATGGATCCGTTCAACCGCATGAAGGTGCGTTTCAGGTTTTCCATTGAACGGCATCCGTCAAGATATTCGACAAGGTAAAGCAGCGGTGCTTCACCGTCGTCGAGGGTGATGAAATCCACAAAGCCGAACACCCGCTGATCGGTGAGCGACCTCAATTCAGTATTGACAAAACCTCCGCCCATCACAATTTTTATCTCCGGGTGTTGTTGAGAGATCCATTGGCCGCATCTGAGTGCGCTGTAAAGGTTGCCCGGAAAAGGCACGGACAGGGCGACGAGGGTTGGGTGGTACTCCGCGATTTTTTCTTCCAGCAGTTGATTCAGGATCGATCCGATAAATCCCGCCGGCTGCTCCAGCATTTCCTGCAACTCATCGAATGATGCGGCCGATCTTCCAAGCCGTTCGGCATACCTGCTGAAGCCGAATTCCGGGTCGATGGTTGCTGTGATCAGGTCGGAGATATCTTCAAGGTACAGCGTGGCCAGGTATTTCGCCCGGTCATGTATCCCGAGATGGCCGAAATCGTGGTCCAGGTCGGTCGTCTGGCCGAATCGCGATCCTTCCGGAAGCCAGTCACCGCCACAGATGAGATGGGCAAGCTCAGGCTGCCGGCCCTGCAAAAACGCCACAACCAGCCCGATGGTGTTGATATATTCATCCTTCAGCGCCACCATGCGCCGCACATCGTCCGCCTGTATACCCGTCCTCCCGTCCTCCCGTCCGCCTGTACGCTTGTCCGCCTGTGCGCCTGTCCACTCTTCGACCCGTTTAAAAAGCCCGGTTAATCCCTCCTGCGAGAAAATCTCCACGATCACCTCGATCCCCAGGTCGCACTGGTGTGATGCGATATTCTTCGTATTCATAAACCCCTTCAGGCAGGCAGTCGCCGGGTAAGGCGTATTCAGCTGCGTAAACGGCGGTGTTATAAGAAGGATCGACTGGCTCAAGCCGGTTAATTTAAGATTGTCTATGGCATGTAAAGATAGGCAACCTTCCGGTTTGAACAGTCCCCCGGAAAATATTTTTCATTCGCCTATTGTAAAGTAAAAGACTTTTTGTATTTTTGCACCCCGAATTCCTCCTTAGCTCAGTTGGTTAGAGCATCTGACTGTTAATCAGAGGGTCGCTAGTTCAAGTCTAGCAGGGGGAGCAGGACAGACAAGGGTTTCAGGAGGCAACGACTGAGACCCTTTTTCATTTATACATACATTTATACATACAATGTGTATAAAAGTGAAGTTTTTTTTACCTGAATTAACACACAAGTAAAAGGGTATTTCATTCCGGTTTCTATTGACTTCCCTAGTTGTTCAAGTCGCCAGCAGGCTTGAAGTTTACATTAACTTTAATCGCATTGCCCTAATTCCACAGTTAAAACAGGAATAAATAGTGCATCAGACCGCATATTTTATGAAGAGACCTTTTTTTACATACTCACTTCAATAATTTTCCCAGTTCTCAAAAATGGATATTTTCCCCACTTCAGTTCCCTTCACCAATACATCCATATCCATTTTTGAGAACTGGGAAAATTAGGTATTGAAAAAAAAGCAAACCATGAAGGCTTGCTTTAATTGAGTGTGTTATCAGTAACTTTCACAACTGACCATCGTCTGCGAATGAGTAATACCCCTCAGAAGTAATGATTAAGTGATCCAGTACTGTTATTTCCAGAAACTCACCTGCTGACTTTAGTTTTTTTGTTATCCGCTCATCAGCTTCACTTGGCTTCAAGGAACCACTTGGGTGATTATGTGCCAGGATCAAATTTGAAGCATTAGCCTTCAGCGCTACCTGAAAGATTTTCTTCGGATCAACCACAGTACCAGAGATACCTCCTTCAGAAATCTTTGAGATTCCCAGTACTGTGTTGCTCCGATTCAATAACAAGATATAAAATTGCTCACAGTAGTCTATCTTATCACTCCAGACCTTTAAAAGAAGATCGTAGCAATCAGTAGACCGATGAATTTTGCATCTCTCTGAGAGCCTTACCTTGTTCCTATATACTACTTCAATTTCCGATACTTTTTGATTTATCATATTGATATCCATAATATTAGATTTTTGCAGAATTGAATGAACCCTGCGGGTTTAAATAATTTCAGTATTGATTTGTGGAGAATTGCTTGGTTCAAAGCCAAGAAGGGACTTCCTGATATAGAAAATCCCTTCTGGCCTTTTCGCGAGCTGTTATACCTCCTTTACTGGTCATTTACCATTGCAGAGTGCTTCAAGTGTTTTCTGCAAGTGAATGGTCTGAAGGTCATCATTGGACAATGGATTTCGATTAACCAAACAAGCGAGTGCCGCTTGCAAGTACCATGAATTAATACTCTCCTCGAATATAAATCCCATTTTAATTAACTCGATCCTGTACTCACTGTTTTCACCTTTTACCCATGTCCATGATCCGAGCATGTCTACTTCCAGGTTCCAACCTATTAACTTGTCAATGATATCCGGAAACCTTGTAAAGTCTTCCTGAACTGATGGAGGAAGTTGATAGAACCGAAAGAAAGGAATTGTGGTTAACAGGATGTACTCTAACCGGCAAGAGAATAGTTTGAGTGGATCCTTGCCGTTGACTGGATGAACCATTTTTGCGACGGCTAAATACCGATACTTTGCCTCCCAGAGGCAACTGCATCCTTCAAAGAATTTTGTTTCCATTTTTTTATGTTTTAAAAGTTTGGAAAAAAAATGAAAAGCCGCCTTTTGGGAGCTTTTCGGTCTATGTGGATGAATATTCCAATGATGGATAGAAGTGATCTATATGGTCGAATGGTAAGGCAATTTTATTAAAATTCACCAACTGGATGACCAAAAGAATTCTTTTTCCAGCCTGGGTTAACATACCCCCCGTGGAAGGTTCAGTATAGGTACTTTGGCTAATCCTCATAGTGACCCCAGGTATACAGACACATAAATTTTTATATTCGGGGATAAAAGACCAGTATTGAATATAGAAAAAAGAAATTTGATGTTGATTGCGAAAAAACAATTATCTTGCACATGCAAACTAAAACATTGACATGACATAAAGTTTTAACTGAAATAGAATAATAGCGTTGACTATTATTCAGGGCCTCGAAACTGGTAATTTCTTTTGCTCACTTGAATAATAAGTACGACGCTCACGCTATGGCGTGAGCTCTACTTATTTGTGAGCAAGGCATACCAGTGCCTGAGAGCCGAATAGGATAGGGTTTCACGCCTCTTTTTTAATTATTCAAAAAATACTGCTTACAGCTGTTTACTGATATTAAACAATTAACTATTTTACTATGAGAAAGTTATATGTGATTTTATGTTTTGCAATGATAACTCATTTTTCATTTGGACAAAGTGAGAAATTAGAAGAATTAGTTGATGGAATGATACAAACGATACCTGACTTGTTCGATTACCATCCTTACCAAACAAAAATTCACATGATTGATGTTGTTACAAAAAACGAGTTCGAGAAAAAGGTTATTCTTATGACGAGCAAGGAATGTTTTGGAACAATTCTTGGGGTTAAAATGAATGAGAATTTAGCCTATGTTGCGGGGTATGCTCCAATAATAAGAAACAACAAATTCACAGGTGAAGGTGAATTCATCCTGTATAAAAAAGAAAATGGTAAAACAGAACTTTTAAAGAAAGTAATAAGGGAGTTTACAAAAGCCCCGGTAGACAATGAAATCATGAATGAATTAGAGGACAAGGAATTTGCAATACGAATTAGATACTGGGAAGAGGTTCAATTCATGATTTTTGAAGGATATGCTTATCTTATTCCTTTAGGCTATTTTAAATTATGAAAACGATTGGATTATTTATTCATTTTCAATTGATTTTCTGTTTGTGTTTACTCGGTCAAGTAAATCAGAAGAGTAAATTTCAAAATGGATATGTAAAGAATGATGGAAAATACGTTGGTCCGCATTATAAAACTGCGCCAAATAAAACTAATATTGATAATTACTCTACAAAAACGAACTTAAACCCCTATACCGGAAAAAAGGGCACGAAGGCAAAAGACTATTCTAATGAAGCATATAATTACGGGAAAGGAAAGGATATAAAAACTGGGACCAAGGGAGGTCAATATTACGAATCCAATAAAAATAGAAAAACCTATGTTCCTAAAAGAAATCAGTAAATCTATTAGACCTGTATTGACATGCACAATACTCATATTCCTTTTGCATGGGGATTTAACATAAAATGGGTAATGGACAAAAATCGCAAGTGGGAAAAATAAAAGAACAGATTACTTGCGATTTAACATCATCCCAAATAAATAGATAACAGTATTCATTTGGCAAAGTGACCTGTTAACAGAATCTTTCAAAGTCATGAAAAAAGCAATAAGAATAATTGTCGTATTTTCTTTACTGTTTTTCGTTGGATGTGCTTCATCAAATTCATCATCATCTGAATCCACAATGATGAATTCTTGGATGGGAGCAACCAAATCTCAATTGTTAAGTGTTTGGGGTCCTCCTGATCGGGTTACAAGTGATGGTCAAGATGGCGAAATATTGGTTTATGATAAAACGGCCTCAATGAATGGTCTTGTCTTAACACGGTCAAGGTGCTTTTATTTTAATAAGGAAGGTAAGATATATTATTGGCTTTGTAAAGGAAGACAAGGCTATTAGTTATAAAAGGTGTTTTTATATGATTGACAATTCCGGTGTGTTCTATGGATACACTGTAGGTTTTTGTAGACCGCCATGTCTTTTTAACAATCAAAATGGTAAGATTGTCAGGATGCTTCAGAGACTGGTCAAAGTGACCGTTTCTTGCAAATTACCGCGAATCATCCATTAAAATTACATCTAACATCACTTGGCAAAAAACTGATACTTAAAAAGGGATACAAAGAAGGAGGAGGTTCCAGCGTGTGTTTTGCTTTAAAATACGAAAAATTGATTGCGATGATCTTGTCTTTCACCAATAGACATTTTTGAAAGTAAAGTTTGTATTTTCCTTAACCGATCATAATACAGCTGAAATAATTGGTCCCGGTAGTGCCGGTCTATGATATCAAGGTGGTTACGAATAAAGGTTTTCGGGTCAGTTATCAACCCGTAGGAGTCAAGCTCAAGAACATCTGGAATAATTGCATGTTTAAAAAAATCTTCCAACTCCAAAACGACCCAAATTTCAGGAGACTGATCAATCATGGGAAAATCCATTGTCTTGCCAGGATTTTTAATACTCAAGACGCTATTTGAGATTTTACTAAATTCTTTCTCCTTCTCCCTGTATTTTTCTCTGTAACTGGAGACTGTTGGGCCATCAGTTGTATCGATATTATCGGAATTGCTTTTCTCACCTGGTAAAACGCTGGTTGAGATTTTAGTTATACTCTCAACTAGCGTTTGCCGTTGAGACAAGTGTCGTTGTCTCGATTGTGCCTTGTTTTTTAACCCAGTATCGAGTAATTGAACCTGATGTGGGATTAATTCATTGAGTTTGTTTTGGATAAGGGGAGCAATGATTTTTTTCCAATCCCTTTGTACATGCCGTTTAAAGATGGTGTTATATCTTTTTCGGAAATAATCTGCCTTGTTTTTATTACTTAGGCTGACCCGAAATTTGGGAATTCTGGCATTAGCCAAGATAAGTTGATCTTCGATGGCAAGTGAGGCTGTCGGGATTAAACTGTCGTAAAATTTTATTTTATTGAATTGGGTAAGTAAGTCCCTTCCCAATTTTTGGTGGTTTTCAATTTTCAGAAGGTCTTCAAGAGTGTCAATTTCAATGCCCTTTAAGCTGAAATATTCCATGGTTTGCACGTGGATTTCGATTCGCAGTACATAGTACGGGAGGTTATATTGAACACCCTTGTTGTAGATTTTAATGAAGTACTGGGAGTGTTCGCATTCAACACCTATACCTTTGTTCATTCCCCTGAAGAAGATACCATGGTGAAGGATGATGTCGTTTATGAAAAGGGTTGGATCGAATTCAGTAACCAAGTTAACACCGTATTCAAGGTTATTTAATTGACATTGCGCAGGTTCTACTCCAAGGGTGTTTTGTAAGTCTTGGATGGTATTTACAACAGCCTGATAACCAAAATCGTCATGGTTGTGTAACCCGTTGTTTCTAAATTTATGTATACTACCCTGGAGTTTGCGTTTGGTTATAGACTTGTTGATGGTTACCAGTAGATTCTTGAAATCACAGTGCTGGTCCTTGTTAAATATTTCTCCAGTTTCATAACAATTGACAGGGAATTCCAGTAATTTATTGTTCAATAAAGCATCTATAGTGACCGGCAGGCTACATATTTTAATCCAGTCGATCATAAACACCTTGTTTTCTTGGCTTCTTTTTCCATTAAACCATTGAACCGATACAATGCCTGTTCGAAGTTCTGGCAGCACCATGCAGTTTTTCCAAAGTCTTCATTTCTCGGAAAAACCTCACATGCAGAATAATCTTTCCCAAATAGCGATCTTTCGGGTTTGACTTGGACAATGAAGACCTCATAATATTTTAAATCTTCAACAACCATTCGTTCATAGATGCACAATCTTCCTTCCCGAAGTAGTTGAGTATAGTCGGACCCGTTTTTTCGTAATTTTAATGGTAAGGGTCTCATTATTTTTGGTATAATGAACTTGCAGCATCTGCCTTGGTTTCCTGGATGGTCTGACGGCGGCCGGATTTTATCCATTCACAGAGCTCTTGCTTTACGAAATACAGGCGTTTACCTCGTCGGTAACTGGAAATCTTTGATTTGTATACCAGGTCATATACTGTAGTAACAGCAAGATTTAAAAAAGCGGCCGCTTCTTTGACAGTAATAAAATTATCAGCCTCCTTCTCAACCCTAGGAGTTACAGAATGCTTTAAATCAAGCAGAGTATTTTCGATCCGTAAAAGTCGGTCTGTTATTTCATCAAATGGATTTGAAGTGCTCATGGCATAAAATGAGTTGGTTATGCCAGCAAAGGTAGGCCGGTGATTGTCCAAAGGACTGACCCGAGTGACCAGGTTTACTTATTTTGTCAGTCAGTCATCAAACATTCGTTGGCATTTTTTGGAATGGTTCGGTGTATTTTGGAAAATTAGGCGGAGTGTTATAAATTGAATTAAAGTGAGTTTTGCTTTTAATTTCCGCGTGAAAGGTGTTGTTTATTATTAGTTTATATTGCTCAGAGGTGAATCGGCGTTCAATCCAATGTCTTTGATAACATATATGAAGCCATCCTGCGATGTAGGAATATATACCATCGATTTTCTCGTTCAATTTCCATTGATCATTGATCTTTATTAGGAAATGGTCATCGACATCTGGGCAAAATAATGTTAAATTCTCTAATTGCTTGTCGTACTCTTGAGTTGATCCCCTATTATCAGGAACCCAAATATCAAGTATAGTCATTTTGCAATCCTTATTTTTGGGGTTTGTATTTTTGCTAACCGTACTTCTTTCTTCTTTAGGATTATTGACAGATTTGAGTACATTCAACAATCCATTTAAATAATCCATTGTGACATATGCGTCGACATTGTAATCATTAAAGAGATTTACAACTTTTTCATCCCTTGTGAAAAAGATTAAACCTCCTTGTTGATTTTGATCTACAAAAGTAACGGGTCGCGTATTATTGAACCAATCTATCCAACTATACACAGAAGCAGTCAGTTCCATGACTATATCCTTATTATTTTTAATGTTGTCTGAAATCATGGTCTGAAAGTATTTTTCATGATCTCTTACAGGCAGTAAAATGGCGTCAAAGACCATCTTATTATAATCCTTTGTATAAAGAACTTTGGGCATCGCTTAATTGTTTTAATCGTGCTACTAATGGTTAAAATTCAGCTGCTTTTTCAGCCCATTTCCGCTTTTCTTCAATCTCAAAATCAGAGAGATAGTTTTCCGTTGTAATGAGGTTTGAATGCCCTAGGGATTCACTGATAAACTCAATGGAGGCTCCAGAACGTTTTAGAACTGTTGCAAAACTGTGTCGGGCAGTATAACTAGTCACATTCTGTTTTATCTCTAAATGTTCAGCAATCCTGCCGATGTACTTATTAATCAGATGTGTCACTTGTTGAATTTTAAGATATTCTTTCTCTGGATCCATTTCCTTTTCGAGAATTGGGAAAATGAATTTATCATTGGTTGCCGGCTGATTCCCCCACCGGTCTATTATCCTTCTTATTTGTTCAGTAATTACGATGGTTATTGGCCGGGGATTATTCCGTTTTTCCCTTGCAGTTTTTGCACGTGTCAATTTGATAATGTCTCCTTCAATGTTTGCATACGTCAGCCTTGCCACATCTTTTACGTTGATTCCATTGCATAGGTATGAGAATAACCAGTAGTCCCGAAAGCGTTGTTCTTGTGATCCACTGATGACTTGAAAATTTGCCAACTTGCCAACTTCCCCAAGAGTCAGCGCCTTTTTAATATTTCTACCTCCAGGAATCTGGTAGTTTCCCTCACCAAACGGATATGTTACTGGTTTGACAATTCCTGCCTTTTCCGCTCTTCGGTATAGAGTCCTAACGTTTCTAAGGTATATCCCTACTGTTGTCAGGCTATTTCCCTCTTTGATCATCCATTTTTCATACTTATTTAGAAATGATACTGTTATGTCTTCAAAATGAAGGAAGGTAGTTTTTGTGTACTTCTTTAGTGAAGCTAAAGTGCATTCATAGGCAACCGCAGTTGAAATTCTTCCATCATTTCTCAACTGCTTAGCACTTGAAGAAAGATGATCATACAAATCTTGGTCGACAATTGGCTTTTCAAAATAATTTTTCTCAAATTCATTAAAAGTAAATATTGGTAGTTTGGAAATTACCTCCCTTGCTATCTGCTCGAGCTCATTCAAATAGGTCGCCATTGTTTTAAATGGTTCCCGAGCACTATTTTTCCGAACCTTTATGAATTCAGGTTTTGTAAGCGATATCCCTTTATCCAAGCGATCTATCCAGTATTTCTGATGTTCAGTAATCGGTCCTGTTGGATTTTTTACACGATATCGAAGAATATAGTATTTTTGTTTGCGGATGTATGTCACCCTGAGTTTGACAGGGTATAATCCATCTTTCCTGGGAAATCTGGTTTCAAGAATGATTTCTGTCGAACCTGAAAGTTTTAGAGCTTTTTCCATGATTGAATATATACATACAAATATACATACAAATTTACGAAATAAGCCGAAATGTTACAAAATATTCATTAATTTTATCAATTCTAACTATCTCATATTCAGAAACATTGGCCGTCTTGTCCGAAACATCAAGTAACGAGTGTTTTATGACTGTTAATCAGAGGGTCGCTAGTTCAAGTCTAGCAGGGGGAGCAGGAATGAC
>CAYHFJ010000124.1:0-9859 GCA_964355885.1 uncultured Flavobacteriales bacterium | reverse complement strand
TTAGTAACAAAACGGCATAACCCATGAGCTACCTTATTATCTTATTTCCCATTTTGTTCCTCTTAAAATAAAATGGGTAAAAAGATTGTTGTATTCAATTTTCATAATAGGATACTTTCAAGAAGGTAATAAGGTAAGTGTATGCGGAGCTGATAATTGTTACTAAGGTAATAAGGTTTTCAATCGCCAAGGATGTAAAACTCAATTCATCGCAAACAATAAACATCTCTAAATAAAAGATGGTTTCTTTTGATTAATAATTCAAACAATAATTACAAATCAATTTATTTTGAGAGCATTAAAATTCACAAAAACTCCCCATTCGAAGTATAGCACCTTCATTAAATCCCGAAGTTCCATTTTGCATATGTTCATCTCGTTTAATCTTTAGCTACAATAAACTTCCCACTATTCTGCAATTTCTGATCATGGAGAGCATAATAATACAAACCCGGTGAAAGCTCGTGCAATTCCACAAGCTGTTCCGCAGTATGTGCAGGTACGAGTATTTCTCTCACTTCTCTACCCATCACATCATAAATTCGAAGTTTACTTTCCTTCGGAAGTGTTTCTGAAAATCTAAAACGAATATTATCTACTGCAGGATTAGGATAAACCAATATCGCTCGGTTATGACTTGCCAGGTTATCCTCTATGCCCACTGTGCATAAGGCACTTCCCCATTTGATAATAAAACCATCGGTATAACCACCGGCATAAGGTATCAAATTGCCGTCTATTATTAGATTTCCGGAAAATGCTCCTGCGAAAATAATGTTATCGGCCGCGTCACATACGGTTCGTCGCGGTTCGGTATCACTTCCTCCGCTAACTGTTGGTACTGGCTCTGCACCTAATATAGTACCATTGTTGCTAAACTCTGCAGCAAATAAATTACTGGCACCGCTGCTCGCAAAGGTATCTTGTCCAATAATAATCTGACCAAGGAAAGCTCCCGAAATAACTGCATTTCCATTGCTCTTCACCGTCACTCCTCCAGTAGATCTGGCAATTATACCAGCATGTAGATTTCTGGCCCATAGTACCTGCCCATGTGAATTGACTTTAGCTACATAAGCAAAATCATTTGGGGATGTTGGAGCTAATGCATTACGCATAGTATCACTTCCAAGTACCAATCCATTGTATGCCCCACCTGTGATGAAAAGATCACCATTTACATCAAGGTCGCAACCATAACCATAGCAATAGGCTCCGGAAGCTAATCCGTAATGAATATACCATTGAGCAACTCCGGAGGTATCGAGCTTGATGCAAAAGAAGTCATATGAATTTGTGGGGGAGATTTTACGAAATATTACGCCACCAATGATGTTGGAATCCAATGGGTAATCGCCAACGAAATAAAATTCATTATTTGAGCTGATCTTCATGTCATTAAATCCTCCACTGTAACCTTCGGTAATTTGAAGCATACGTTCAATATTTCCTTGAGGATCAAATCTGGCGATATAAAATGCACGTTCAACATTAACTCCCGGAAAAATTTCTCCAGCCATCGGGCAATTCAACAATAGTACAATTTTACCACCTGAATCAATCACTATTTTTTCTCCATAAGATGCTGTTTTTCCAATCTTCCCCCAAATAAAATTACCGCTGGTATCCAATTTAGCTAAAAACATTCCATTTACGTTCACATGTAAAACCGTATCGAAAAATGTAATAGGCCGGGTAAGATCATCGCCTAAAATATTTCCGGTAATATAAATACTTCCTAATCCATCTAAAGCCAGAGAAATACCATTATCCCCATCATCAGGATTTCCTGCTACCTTTACCCATACTAAGCTCCCGTTACAATCAAACTTAGCAAGATAAATATCATTGCCTCCGTAGGTGTTAAACGGAATCCCATTAATGTTTGAATTATTTCGCGTTCGACCGCAGACATATACGTTGCCTTGTTCATCAGTCGCTACATCGTTAACCAGTTCATCGGGCCTTAGCGGTGAAGGATCATAACTTGGACCTCCAATGCGACTGAGCCATTGGAAGCTTTGTGAATTAGCTGAGGTATTGTTTAGTGTCAGGTATACTAAGGCAATGAGAAGTGTTCGTAGTATGGCCATGATCTATGTTAGTTGAATTAGTTGGGTTATAGAATCCTAAATTCAAAAACGTAAGTTAATTCCACAAATTCCATTCTTGATGACCTTGTTGGTGAAGGAAGAAGGAAGGAGGAAACCCAAGAGATTCATACTGAATTTTCTCGTCTTGTGAATATGTTCATCTCGCTTAATCCTTAGCTACAATAAACATCCCACTATACTGCAATTTCTGATTATGGAGAGCATAATAATACAAACCCGGTGAAAGATCCTGCAATTTCACAATCTGTTCCGCAGTATGAGCAGGTACGAGTATTTCTCTCACTTCTCTACCCATCACATCATAAATTCGAAGTATACTTTCCTTCGGAAGTCTTTCTGAAAATCTAAAACGAATATTATCCACCGCAGGATTTGGATAAACTAATACCGCTCGATCATTACTTGCCAGGTTATCCTCTATGCCCACTGTGCATAAGGCACTTCCCCATTTGATAATAAAACCATCGGTATAACCACCGGCATAAGGTATCATATTGCCGTCTACTATAAGATTTCCGGAATATGCTCCCGCGAATATAATGTTATCGGCTGCGTCACAAACAGTACGGCGAGGTTCGGTATCACTACCACCATTAACAGTTGGAACGGGTACGCCACCCAAAATTGTACCGTTGTTGCTGAACTCTGCGACAAATAAATTATTCGTGCCACTACTTGGGAAAGAGTCCGGTCCAATAATAGCAGGACCGCTGAAAAATCCTGAAATCACCGCATTACCATTACTCTTCACAGTCACTCCTCCAGTGGAACGACCAATATTTGTAATGTGCATATTCCTTGCCCACAAAATTTGTCCCTGAGAATTTACTTTGGCAACAAACGGAAAATCCTTAGCCGTAGTAGGGCTCAATGAATTACGCATGGTGTCATTTCCTAATACTAGCCCATTGTATGCCCCTCCAGTAATGAACAGTTCACCGTTAGAATCAAGAATGCAACCATAACCATAGCAATAGGCTCCGGTAGCTAATCCGTAATGAATATACCATTGAGCAACTCCGGAGGTATCGAGCTTGATGCAAAAGAAGTCATATGAATTTGTGGGGGAGATTTTACGAAATATTACGCCACCAATGATGTTGGAATCCAATGGGTAATCGCCAACGAAATAAAATTCATTATTTGAGCTGATCTTCATGTCATTAAATCCTCCACTGTAACCTTCGGTAATTTGAAGCATACGTTCAATATTTCCTTGAGGATCAAATCTGGCGATATAAAATGCACGTTCAACATTAACTCCCGGAAAAATTTCTCCAGCCATCGGGCAATTCAACAATAGTACAATTTTACCACCTGAATCAATCACTATTTTTTCTCCATAAGATGCTGTTTTTCCAATCTTCCCCCAAATAAAATTACCGCTGGTATCCAATTTAGCTAAAAACATTCCATTTACGTTCACATGTAAAACCGTATCGAAAAATGTAATAGGCCGGGTAAGATCATCGCCTAAAATATTTCCGGTAATATAAATGCTTCCTAATCCATCTAAGGCCAGAGAAATACCATTATCCCCATCATCAGGATTTCCTGCAACCTTTACCCATACTAAGCTCCCGTTACAATCAAACTTGGCAAGGAAAATATCATTGCCTCCATAGGTGTTAAATGGAATTCCATTGATGTTTGAATTATTTCGCGTTCGACCACAGACATATACGTTGCCAAGTTCATCAGTGGTAACATCGTTGACCAGTTCATCTGGACGCCATGGTGTAGGATCATAACTGGGACCTCCAATGCGACTGAGCCATTGGAAGCTTTGTGAATTAGCTGAGGTATTGTTTAGTGTCAGGTATACTAAAGCAATGAGAAGTGTTCGTAGTATGGCCATGATCTAAGTTATTTGGACATTGTAAGTTAATAAATATTCTGTTAAATATAACTAAGGAGACTGCAAATTTATTATTCAAACAAAGCGATAGCCTACTTCCTATAACCTTGTTTGAATAACATTATCTTGGACTTATTTCATAATCATCAGCCTGGTTCCTGCGTTTTCTCCGGAATCGCTTTCTATTCTGACCCAATAGACTCCCGGAATGAAAGCTGATGTACTTATCTCCGTTAGCCCAGTTTGTTGCACTAATCTTTGGTAGAACATTACTTTACCTCGAGCATCAATGACTTTTAAAACGCCGAAATTTGAGGATAATCCATAAAAAATACTTAGGTTGCTAATGGCAGGATTAGGAGCCAGTTTCAAACTGGTCTTTGCTACTACATCCGTCATTACTGCAGTATTTTTGTAATCTGATCCCATACGATTCGGAATGCAATCCGGAAGTCCATCTTCATAACAAACCTTCTCTTTACAAAATTTCTGTGTAGTGGAATCATAAGCGTTTATGTCAATACAGAAATCGTAAGGCGGAGGGTTGAAGATAAAATGACCATGAATCTGGTTTGCACCTGTCGTCAAGGTTAGTGGCATTCCTGTTAATGTACCATTTGGTACAGAAAACCAAACTGTGTAGTCTGAATATGCAAAAATACTTAGATCAAATTCATAATGATTCGGACTACCACCTCTTGAACAGATCACCTGATCCAAATGAACGTCCATGTCACATTCTCCCGGCCATCGACAATCCTCTGGTTTGGGAAGCTTATCGCATTTTATGTACAGGCAATTGCAATTCTTGAAATCAATAAGAGGATTCTCCAGGTTGAATTCAAAACAGGCATTCTCAAGTCCCGGTGTGTAGGGAACAAATATTCCCTCCATCGGATTATTCGGAAATCCTATTGTAGGTGTAAAAGTTCCATCCGGTGAGGTTATAACAAGTGCAGTATTTTGATCATTGCAGTGGTCAATGACATCTTGTGGAAGGACAATAGTTACATGGTAGTAGATAAGATTAGACGCCGATTCAAACATGCAATAGAACTTAAGTTCAGGTTCATTTATAAAATATTCACATTGACAGGATTTAATACTCAGGTAAATGGGATCTGACAAGGACTCACATCCAAAATCATTGATTGCATAAAGTTGTATGCTATAAAACCCGGGATCAAGATTAGCCAAATGAAGTGGACCAACACTTCCACTTCCTCCCTGCGTATAAAGGCCGCCACTTGAAGTTACCTGCCACTCCCAATATTGATATGCATGAAAATCATCACCCGGAATTGTAATTTCATCCGTTGTGCAATAGTCAAAACAACCACTAATAATAAAACTGAAATCAGGTTCGGGATTGACAATATAATCAGCATAAGAAGTGCAACCACTTTCGTTGGTGAAAGTAGCCCGATAAATTCCGGCATTGTAAACCTGAATAATGGGGCCACTGGCGCCATTGCTCCAGTTTACATAATTTGTTCCTGGGTTCGAAACAGACAGTTCTACTAGATCACCTTCACATGCCGGATTGACACTTGATGAGATAATAGGGACATCAGGGATTTCGTTCACTACTACAGTGACAGCGTTGGAAGTCGTGCAAGGACTTGAAGAACTGGAAAGAGAAAGGTTGATAATATAAGTCCCGGGAAGTGCTGAAACCATCTCGAAGGTTCCGACTGTTGGATTTGAAAACCCGGTAAAGGGTAAACCATTTTTTGTAGCTGTCCATAGATAATTGTAACCACTACCTTGAAATGCGATCAGATCTACAGTCTCTCCTTCACAATATTGCAGATCACCGCTGATTACAGGAAAAGGCATATTGTGCACAGCAACCTGAGCTGGCGGAAGGAGTTTCAATTCACATCCGGTTAAACTATTGATCATGGTCACCGTATATGCGCCAGTCTGATTCACCCAGATTGAAGATGTGGTTGCTCCGTTTGACCAGAGATAAGCGTTTGGATTTGAAGGTGAAATTTGTTGAAGTTGAATCAATTGGCCACCTCCAGGACAAAATGAAATAGTTGTATTAGGATTATAAGTAGCGTTCAGATCATTTCCATGCACTTCAATCTGCGTCGTCTGAGTTGAAGTATAACTGCATCCGTAAAGGTCCGTAACGGAGAGAGTTGGGTAAAAGAAGCCTGCTCCATCGTAAACACGTTCAGTTTGCGGGCCAATTAAAGGGAATAAAGAAGAATAGGCACCATCATCAAAATACCAGGAAGCTGATAAAATATTTGCAATATCAGTACCGGTATAAGTAAACTGCACCGGAGTGAAATCTTCACAGACGGGATTAGTAGAAACAGAAAAAGAAGGCACCGGCGGATCAGGTACAACTATATTTAATACCTTAGAGCAAGAGGAATTTGCATTGCTGATAGTGAGAGTAATATTTTGTGAACCTGAGCACAAAGGAATTGATGCCGGATGTTGTCCGGTGGCAAGGGTGGTTGTACCATTGGACCATGTCCAGGAAACCGGTAATCCATTAGAATCATAAATTGATTTGTCGAAGACTTTTAAGGCGTAGTAAGCGGTGCAGACAGGATTTGATGAGAGTATTGCTACCGGAGTTTGAAGGCATTCAAAACCATAGTCGAAATCCGGAAACATAGACAGATCTATTGTCTGACAACTGGATGCGCAGCCACCTCCACTCTGTTCCCCGGTTAAACATACAGTATAGATTCCGGGTAAGGAATAAACATGCGAACTTATCGAACTTGAGCCACCGGTACCATCACCAAAATTCCAGAGATAATTAGAATATGCTCCCGGTAGATTTGAAATTGAGAGGGAGATTTCATTGCATGAAACAGGCGTAATTGTAAAAGAAATGGATGGATCTGTCAGACAAATGTCAATCGGTGGAGTAACATCGCAATCAATTTCCACAAAGTCCTGGCTCCAACAACCGGTGGTGATATCCTGCACATCCAAAAGGTAAAATCCTTCTGAAGAAATGTTAATTGAAGGACTTGTAGCACCGGTACTCCAGTAAATTAAATAATTACTTCCGGTTTGCAAGGCTGTAAGTGTATAATTTGGACAATTAAATCCGTCTTTTACAATATTGGCACCAGGGTTTGGATTGACATATACTTTAATATTGTCAGTTGATGCACATTGATTCGCATCTGTTACTACAACGGATACATCTTGAGTATTGCCATTTGCTCTATCCACGAAAATCGAAGGTGAACTGCCTGAGGCCGTACCGGTAGGAAATGTCCAATTGTATGTGTAAGAACCTGCAGGTAAATTCGCAACAGTAAAAGTAATTTCGGATCCATCACATACAGGGTTTGGAGAAGCCTGAATTTCAATTTCAGGTACAGCAACCAAGTCCAACACAAATGTTGTACTCAGAGCTATTGTACCACATGTTTTTGTTTTCACAATAAGTTCAACATCTATTGCCGGGTCAGCATTCCATTGGACGGTTGCTTGTGTTCCGCCATTTAATGTTTGTATTACACTTCCGGCAGTGGCAGGAATAATTTCCCATTGTATTTCATCTGCGTACAGAAATGCACCATTAGTGATGGAATAGGTGACAATTGTGTTGACACATTGCGGATCAGCAACAGGAACTATCGGGGGAACAGAACCGATTTTTGTTATGTGTGAGATTGGTGATGGGGGTGATTCACAACCCGTCAACATATCAATCTGTGTCACGTAGAGCGAATAGGGACCGGTGTTATCCCAGGTAACAGTTACCTCATTTCCTTCCATCGTGACAGGAGAACCATGGGTAATATGCCATTTTATAAAATAACCAGGCGAGGAAGGAGACACCTTGTACACATGTGGTGTACCACCACAAACATGTGAATCTCCACTAGGTAGTCTAGGAGCAGGTGGGCTCTCAAGTACCGTGAATAAGATCGATTGTGCTGAACAATAGGTAGCACTCCCTCCTGCGGTAATTTTAAACGTACCCGGACCGTGTGACCAATTACTAATCACAAGGTTACCATTAATTGCACCAAATACTTGAAGTAAAGCATTTGTAGTTGCATTTCGTATATTCCAATTAAAAATTGCGGAAGGAGTAGTGCTAAATGTTACTGAACCATGATCACAAATTTCAGCAGGTTGTGCAGTAATTGAGAAGGTGTTTTTAATTGTCACCGGTATTAAATCAAAACCTTCGCAGCCCAAGAAATCGTTTCTGTAGTCGACTCTGATCAATGACGAACCAGGATTGTTCCATTCGACCAATATTTCATTCGTGCCCTGACCAATGATTAACGAAGCGCCGGGAACATCCCAAATGTATACGGTTGCAGGAACCAAAGGAACACTATACTTTACCTGCTCGTTTACACAAACATCACCTGGCCCATTGATTTGATAACCTGCAAAAAGAATTGGTATCTCAATGCTAGTAGGAATAGAGCAATATCCTTCGCAGCCCGGTGTTTCTAAGGTAACAACACCCGGGCCGTTAACACCATTGTTCCAAACTACTTGAATAGAACTACCAAGAGGAGTCGGAGAAATAATAGTACCATTAGTTACTGTCCATACATAGTTATCACATTGCGCATAAGTAAAATATGTTGCAGTATCACCCTGACATACCGGAGTGGCGCATTCGATAGTCGGTGGGATACTTTCCGTAACATAAACGACAAGATTTGCTATTGCCTGACAGCCACATTGATTAGTGACAATTAATTGAACTTCGTATGTGCCCGGTCGGCTGTAGGAGTGATTTGGATTTTGCTCGGTTGAAACTTGGCCATCGCCAAAATTCCAAAACCAATTCATTACAGGAGAATTGCTATTCCCGGGATTAAAGAAACCATTGAAGGTAATTGTTTCATAAAGACAAACCGTTAATTCCTTATTACCCCCAGGCTGTATGACAAAGGCAGGAACGGTCTCGAGTGTTGTAATTGGTTTTCTCATCACGGTGATACATTGTTCAACTGTACTGCTACAACCAAATTGGTTTGTCTCTGTGACTCTCACCAGTGCGTTGCTCGTACCATCCCACTGAACCGATATCTCGTTACCTGCAGGAGTTTGGGTGACTGAAATGGCTCCAATAACTTCCCAAACATATGTCGAACCTGTATTCAATGGAGTGAAATATTGAACGGTTGAAGACTCACACACTTTCCAGCAGGCTGAGGGGTCAATATTAGGAGTTATGTTTCCGTGATCATCCTTCTCAAAGAGTACACATTCCGTGATGAAACTGGTCGTAATATTAGGTTGGGGAAGTGAATGGATGAATACACCTAAGGAACATGTTGCAAGCACCGATTGATTTGCATCATTGATTTGTACACTCACCGTCCCGGTGCCGGCCGGTCCCCAGATAACTGTAACCTTTCCATTTTGAAAACTCATCACACTACCACCAATGACAGTCCAGTGATAAGTTGAACCGGAAAATGAAGTCTGATATACCTTGATATCTCCAATGCACACATCAGCTGATCCTGTAACAGTACATTGCGAAAATGCGACATTGGACAATAAAATTAAAAACAGTGAAATTGAAAAAATAAAATTATTAAGAATACGATGCGAACAACCAACAACATGTGTATTTTGCTTTTTCAATTGTACTTCGCTTAAAGTTGTCCAGATTATTGGTAGCGAATTATTTTTATTGTTTTCCATGGTTCATGTTTTTAAGGTATATCTATAGAAAGTTTGTTTCTAAATGAATAAATTGGATTGATTTTTTATCACTTTAACTTATAAAATCTCATTAACACACCAATTGAGTAAAACAATTCAAGTATTTACATTTCGAATTTTCAAAGTACAAGTGTATAAAAAAAATCACTATTGTCCGACTAAAATTTAAGCAAAGAGTGGGATAAATCCCACTCTT